>CAYMQP010000317.1:2246-4636 GCA_964392505.1 uncultured Bacteroidales bacterium | reverse complement strand
GGCCACTATGGCTCAGACCGATATACTGGAAAAACAGGTTATGGAATCCATACGTCTTGGTGCAATACCCTTGACTCCGTTAAAAAGGGAAGGATCTTTTTATTATCCTTTAATTCTGACAAATGTTGGTTCCGGAATGCCTGTGCTGGATGAGGAAATATTTGGCCCCGTTGCTCCTATAATGATTTTCGATACTGAACAGGAAGCTGTAGCAATGGCTAACCATACTAAATTCGGACTGGGTGCCAGCATTTTTACATCCAATCAATCGAGGGCAGAAAAGCTGATACCCAAGTTTGAAGATGGGGCTGTGTTTATAAACGACTTTGTAAAATCGGATCCACGCCTGCCTTTTGGAGGTACTAAAAAATCGGGATATGGAAGAGAGCTTTCGCTATTAGGAATTAAAGAATTTGTAAATGCAAAGACGGTTTATTTTCGTTAAACGGCGCACAATATATCGTGCTTTATGCTGTTTATTATAAGAGAAATTAGGTGTTTTATAAATGATTTTAAACTAAATTTTACACAACCAATTGAATATTAAACTCGTATATAAGTTCAATAAAACAAAACCAACGTCTAACAAAAAACCAATTAATATGAAATCCATTTTCCTTTCTTGGGCATTACTTTTTGTATTTTCTATAGCAGTCTTCCCACAGCTTATTGTGAATCATACGTGCACCAATATAACAACAATTCCTGAATCAGCTATTAATCAAGCTAAAGAACAATTACATATTGCTTATGGGCACACATCGCATGGCAGCCAGGTAACCAGCGGCCTGAGTGCACTGGTTGACTTTGCTAATAACGGTGGTCGTGGATTATCGTTACCGGAGAACATTTTTATCTGGAATAACGATGGCACCGATGGAGCCCTCGACCTGCACGACTATGCCATGGATGGCGATGTGGGTTACTGGCCACAGTGGTATAATAATACGGTTGCCTATCTTGATGACCCGGCTAATTCGGATGTTAATGTTATAATGTGGTCGTGGTGCGGACAGGTAGGCAGTAAATATAGCTCAGGCGTACTTTGGGAAGAATTTCTGGAACCCATGAGTTTACTGGAACATGATTACCCCGATGTTACTTTTGTTTATATGACAGGTCACCTCGACTACTCAAACAGAGAAAATGTAAATGCCGCTAACGATTCCATACGATCGTTCTGCCGGAACAACAACAAAGTATTATTCGATTTTGCCGATATTGAAAGTTATAGTCCCGATGGTACATGCTATAAGGATAATGCCGATGATGCCTGCGATTATTACAACGAAAGTGGCGATAGTATTGGTAACTGGGCTATTGAATACCAGAATACGCATACCGAGGGAGTAGACTGGTATGCTTGCGGATCGGCTCATAGTCAGCCCTTAAATGCAAATCTGAAAGCCTATGCGGCATGGTGGATGTTTGCCTCTCTGACAGGTTGGAATTACGAGCCACCAGCGAATGCAAAAATTGAAGAAGCAGAATTTGATAGCAAAATATATCCTATACCATCAACCGATTATGCCTATTTAGAATTAGAAGGCAGCTCATTTAAAAATCTTAAAATTGATCTGATATCGGCAAACGGTACATCAATTGAGAGTGGAATAACCTCAAGACTTATAAATAATAAATTGGTTATTCATATCAATACAGGTAGTCTTGAATCTGCGGTATATTATGTACTTGTAACTTCTGATAATACATCAACACGACACAAACTTTTAGTTGTTCATTAAATTTACTACCAACCAATAAATACTAATCATTTACCGGAAAATATTTTACTATTCCTTTTCTACCACTGAACCCGCTAAATCCAAAACTTCCTGAAAAACCTGAGCTTCCCGATGTACCAGAGGGATTTCCTGATCCGCCTTTTCCTCCTCTTCCGGCATTACCTCCAAAGCCACCTGAACCACCTCTGCCTGAAATGCTATTTGTCTCAATCAGATGAAGGAATGGTTGTGCAAACTGTGTGTATTCTATATAGATATTGCCTCCATCGCCACCGTCGCCACCGCTGCCACCATCACCTCCGTTGCCTCCATGGCCTCCGTCGGTTCCAGGAAGCTGGGTATGAACTTGTTTAAAAGTACTGTCATTTTCCCAGATAATCTCTACCTTCCAGGGACCATCAATACCATCGCCGCCATCACCTCCATCGCCTCCTCTACCGCCATCGCCACCGCTGCCTCCCGAAGATGTTACTGTAATGGAACCTCCATCAGTATTAAGCAAAAACCTCTTCATTTCATTAGTATAATCGTTCGCAACTTCAATATACATTAACTCCTCATAAATAAGTGTGTCGAAATAAACATCGGCGAACACAACTATATCGTGTCCGCGCTGACCTTCATCGCCATCAAGCCCATCGGTTC
>CAYMQP010000317.1:687-2236 GCA_964392505.1 uncultured Bacteroidales bacterium | reverse complement strand
TGCCTGTTGTACCGCTACAACCATCACATCCATGAGCACCATCCCACCCAGAAGAGCCAGAAGAATAGTAGTTAAAATGATCTCGATAATCGAGGATGATATTCAACGTATCAGCAATATTGGAATTTTTATTCAGAAAGGCTACCAGACTAACCGTATGCTTGTCGATGGTGAAAGGATCGGGGTTAATCTGTAAATTAGCATTGTAGAGCGAAGCTCCGTTAGGAATGCAAATGAAGTTTTTTTTCAGTTGATTATTACTTTTTGGCCAGAAATACTCAGCTGCATCGTTGTCATAAACAGTTACCAGTCCGATATCTATTTTATTACTCGGAGCTTTCCGAAAATCACCTTTGGTTATTATGTAGATATCTTTTTCATAGTTATAGGATATGAATTGAGTTTTGAGTAATTTTTTACTCTTACGCGAATAAATTTTGACTGTAATCCCTTCGCCTTGTAAGAATAATTCATTCTTTCCAATATAGATATTGCCCATAAAAAAATAGCCACCATCTATATCCAGTTTATAATTTAACCATTTAGTTGAACCTTTCAGATAACCCTTCGTATTGGCAACTTTATCGTTTTTCAGAACTGTGGTTATGCCAATGGGAAGACAATTACCAGGAATTCGCAGTACATTCGGATCGTATCGTACCACGACATCTTGAATTTCATTACCAGAAATCCTCTTATAATTTTCTTTTGCAAATACAGGGTTGAATAAATATGATATCAATATTATTACAATTCCCGGTTTCATGGTTACAGATATCTGATACTATTCCTAAACGCAAGAATAATGCCAGATAAAAAGTTTTAGTAATATGATTTTATGTAATTTTATATGGATAATTCCAGGCATCAATGAAAAAGATTAATAACCTGGTTTTAATGGTGCTATTGCTATTCAGGAAATTTGTACCTGCATGCATGGTTATGTTCTTAATATCTTGCGATATCGACCTGCATAAACCGGATACTACTCCCCCTGAAATGATCCTGCCTGTTTCCGATCCAAATGACTTTTTATATATATCCCGAATATACAGTTCAACATTAAATTCCCCTATTCAGGCTATACACCGTGGATTAGATTTTGCTCCTGCCGGTGACATGAAAACATTCCACTCGGTATTCGATGGAGAAGTTACCCGAATCGATTTATTTGAAAATACTGGTTCAGGAGCATGGCAGGTTAATGTACATATTAAACATAATGATGCATATGCCGCGGAATATGCATTTGAACCTTTTACAACAAATCAGACTGACGGACAGATACAATTGGATAATATTACTGTGCAAGACGGACAATCTATAGCAGCTGGTCAGATCATAGGCCGATTATATGCTCCCAATAGTAATTCACACCTGCATTTCAGCTTTTTTAAAGATGATGAAATGACATGTCCGGAAAACTACTGGACAGAGGAAGCCCGCACTATACTGATGGATATGATTCATGCTGCTAATCCTGATTGGGAAATGTGTTATTAGATTGCTATTCTACTGAACTTATAATAATCAAGATCACTATTCAAGG
>CAYMQP010000317.1:0-677 GCA_964392505.1 uncultured Bacteroidales bacterium | reverse complement strand
ATATTTCTACCTTTATAATGATACGCTACTCCTTTAATCCTTGAATATCAAAATCTTAACACTATGAAAAACTCTAGAATAAACCACTTTGAAGAATTATTTATTTGCGTTGCTCTGCTTTTCCTATTGTTTCATATAGGAAAAGCAACAACAATAGAAATTACCGATGATATAGATTCAGACACTACCTGGACAGCTGATACGGTTCTCATTATGAATGATATCAGTGTACTTTCTTCCCGTACCCTTACCATTAATCCGGGAACCTTTATTGAGTTCCAGGGACATTATAAGCTTGCAGTTGATGGTCGCATACTGGCAATAGGAAAGCCAGACAGCATAATAACTTTCACAGTTAATGATACAACCCTGCTGCATGACCTAGATACCACTATTGGAGGTTGGAATGGAATTGATTTTACTGCAACATTTGGCGATACTTCCCGACTGGAATATTGTCTGTTCGAATATGGTAAAGCAACGGATGGTTTAGAAACATGGAATAATTTGGAGGATAATGGAGGTAGTATTCTTTGTAATTATAATTCAGTGCCATTGCTAATAAGAAGTTGTACTATTCAAAATTCAGTAGCTGTTGTTGGTGGTGCTATTAAAGTACATCAGGGTCAGATAATCTTACAAAACAGTATTATTAAGCACAACATAGCTTATAGTAC
>CAYMQP010000316.1:0-4638 GCA_964392505.1 uncultured Bacteroidales bacterium | reverse complement strand
TTGGTACCAGGAAACCTTCCGGAAAGCATTTACCTTATATAGCTATTCCCACTACAGCGGGCACTGGAAGCGAGGCTACAAACAATGCTGTTATTTCTGAATTTGGTAAGCAGGGATTTAAAAAATCGCTTAGGCATACCAATTATGTTCCCGATATAGCTATTGTCGATCCGGAACTTACCTATAGTTGTCCGCCTGAACTAACTGCTGCAAGTGGTATGGATGCCTTTACCCAGCTTTTGGAATCGTATATATCGATCAAAGCAAATCCGGTTACCGATGCACTGGCGCTTTCTGCTATCGAAGTCATAGCTGGTTCACTCGAAACAGTCTATCGCGATGGCACTAACGAAGCAGCACGAGCTGGTATGGCCTATGCAGCCTATATTTCAGGCATAACATTAACGAACGCCGGTTTGGGTGTAATCCACGGTTTTGCTCAGCCGTTGGGATATCTTTACCCAATACCTCATGGAGTGGTTTGCGGAACCCTTATGGCAACAGTGAATCGTTTTACTGTGAATAAACTAAAGCAGGAACTCCCTGATCATTGGGTGTTAAAAAAATATGCTACTGTGGGTCGTATTTTCAAAGGCCTTCCCCAGGTTTCGGAAAATGATGCAATAGAATTTCTTTTGGACAAATTAGAAAACTTAACATTGAATCTAAAAATACCTCGTCTAAAATCGTATGGTGTTGAAAAGACTGGGTTGGATAGCATTATTGATCAGACTTCGTTGAAGAATCATCCCATAAATCTGACACGCCAAGAGCTAAAATTAATACTTGAGGAAAGATTCTAATAAATAGTCATTCGTCAAAGTTTTTTTGACGCTTGTCAAAATAGATGTGTTGTTTATGTATTTGAGTACTTTCCGACATCCTAATACACATTATCCTCGATTTTTAAACGAAATAGTCACTAAATCAAAATATTACAGGTAATTCATTTCATCTGAGTACTCCTAATATAATTTAAATAGGATCTAAATTAAATGTAATATAACCCTATTATGGTAAAATGTAGTCTATTACTAGGAACTCTGATTTAAGGTATGCGTATCCTTATTTGAATAATAAACTATCGTAGTTGCAAAACCTTCGAAGCTAATAACCTTTTAAACCTATTTTTTGATGTCACATTTTCAATTCATCAGTAAAATATGTTCTGGCATTCATTTATGCAGAAAGTATTTACTTCTGCTGACTCTGATTATGTCAGGCCTAACTACCAATTGGGCACAGTATACCAGTATTGATAATCATACAGGTAGCTGGTACGATTCTGATAGCTGGATAGGTGGAGAATCACCTGGAATGAGTATCGATGGTGAAGATATTTCTTGCTATGGCTGGCTTACAGCTGAAAATTGTCTGGACTATGATAATGGGCAGTTCAGAATTTACGATACACTTATTGTTTATGGTACATTTTCGTTATTGAATAAAGGGCAGCTGTTTGTTGAGCCAGGCGGTATTCTGATCGTATTCGGTGATTATTATTCTGGTCTTAAAGCAGAAGTCGAAAACGGTGGTTACGTTATTGTTACCGGCGAATTTGAGATGAAGGGACCTGATAACCAGGGATTTTTCCACAATAATGGAGGTAAGGTTTATATTTTCGACGAAGATCCTGTAATTAAAGGCGGATCGAATTATAGCGAACTTGCCTGCGATGATCCGTTGGATTTCCCGAATAATTGTGGTTATGGGAATGAAGACGACCTTATCACAGATCCGATATATAGTTTTTATAATAGTTTTGGTTATGATCCGGCAAGTGATACCCTTGTTTCCTGTATGGCAGCAAAATTTGAAGCAGATAAAGTTAGTGTATGTGGGTCAGATACTGTTATCTTTTTCAATTTGTCATTTGGTTTGCCAGCCAATGCTATATATACATGGAATTTTGGAGAGGGAGCTGTCCCGCAAACAGTAACAGGTAGAGGACCACACAAGGTGGTTTATGAAAGTTCAGGAGCGAAAGATGTGGTACTGCTTGCCACTACTGTTAAAGGAGATTCATCTATAAAAAGAATCGATAATTATATTGTAGTAGAACAAATTCCCAGGATCGTGTTGGATGATGCATCGCGTTGCGGACCTGGTGATATCATTGTAAATGCCAATTCAGATAATGGTAATATAGTCCAGTTTTCCACCGACGGAGGGCTAACTGTTGCAGATGAGGCGATATCTGATCCATTCGAATTTTCTGTCTTTCTTGATGAAGGGCAAAATATTACAGTATGGGCAAGAGCAATTGATACTGTAGGTGGCTGTACAAGTGATTGGGACGAAACGGCAACAGCATACGCCTATACGCTTCCCGATGTGATAATGGAAGATGCATCGCGTTGCGGAACAGGAGACGTTATTTTAAGTGCCTACACTGACAGTATCAATTTTATTCAGTTTTCGACAGACGGAGGGATAACAATAGCCGAGGAAGTAGTATCCGCCCCTTTTGAATTTCCTGTCTTTCTTAATGAAGGGCAAAACATTACAGTATGGGTAAATGCTATTGATACTGCCAATGGTTGCATGAGTGAATGGAATCAGTTGGCAACGGCATACGCCTATGCGCTTCCTAGTGTAATAATAGAAGATACATCGCGTTGCGGAACAGGAGAAGTTATCTTATATGCCTACTCAGATAGTAACAATATTATTCAGTTTTCAACAGACGGAGGAATAACAATAGCAGACGAAGCCATATCTGCCCCATTTGAATTTCCTGTTTTTCTTGAAGAAGAACAAAACATTACAGTATGGGCAAGGGCAGTTGATACTGTGGGTGGCTGCATAAGCGAGTGGGATCAAACGGCAACGGTATACGCCTTTGCACTTCCCAGTGTAATAATGGAAGATTCATCACGCTGCGGAATGGGTGAAGTTCTGATGCATGCCTATTCAGATAGTAGCAATATTATTCAGTTTTCAACAGACGGAGGGATAACAATAGCCAGCGAAGTAATATCCGCCCCATTTGAGTTTCCTGTTTTTCTTGAAGAAGGACAAAACATTATAGTATGGGTAAATGCTATTGATACTGCCAATGGTTGCATTAGCGAGTGGAATCAGATGGCAACAGCAAATGCCTATGAGCTTCCTGTTGTGATAATAGAAGATACATCGCGTTGCGGAAGAGGAGAAGTTATTCTAAATGCTAATACAGACGATGGTAATATTGTTCAATTTTCGACTGATGGTGGTATTACCATATTAAATGAGGTTTATTTAGCTCCATATGAATTTCCAATTTTTCTTGAAGAGTGGAATCGTACCGTTGTATGGGCAAGAGCCATTGATCCTGCCAATAGTTGTATGAGCGACTGGGATCAAAGTGCGGAGGTATTTGCCTATCCAGAACCTGAAGTAAATATTGTTGGTAATTCTATAATTTGCGATGGAGAAGAATTGTTTTTAACTGTAGAGGATGACAGTTTTATTGAAAGATACCTCTGGCACGATGGAAGCACTATGGATTCCTATACGACTAACATAGATGAGGTGGTTTATGTAACTGCATGGAATAATGTGGGATGTCAGAATTCCGATACGATAATTATTACACGATGTGAAACGATGGATCTGTTCATTTCATCGATTTATACAATCTCACCAAATGCTGATGGATTGAATGATAAATGGATTCTGGATAACATTGAATATTATCCCGAAGTACAGATCTGGATCTATGATGAATCGGGGAAACTTGTTTTCCATTCTCCAGGCGGATATCAGAACGATTGGGATGGAACCTATAACGGGCAATTATTACCTATTGATAGTTATTATTTCTACATTGATCTTAGTAAGTACGATATGGAAAGTGTAACAGGTTTAATAACACTCGTATATCTGAATTAAGACTAAGACATTTATAAGTTAATCTGATTTTTCCTGGTCTTTACTTAAGGAAATCCCGAAGCATTGGGGTGCTAGAGAAGTATGCTGCTGTAAGTCGAAATTTTTAGAACCAACTTCAGTTTTCGAACAAAGTAGCCATAGAATCTCTTTTATATAAATTAGATGAACTAACATTGTAACTAAAATTAAGCACCTAAAATCATCTAGTGTTAAAAAGACAAGTTTGAACAGCAAAATAGCCCAGACTTCCATTAAGAATCATCCTATGGATTTGACCTGTGAAGAGCTGAAATTAATACTTACGAGGGGATTCTAACAAATAGTCGTTCGTCATAGTTTTTTAAGCGTTTGTCAAAATAGATGATTTATCTGCGTATTTGTGTGTAACCCGACACTCTTGTGCACTATTATCCTTAGTTTTAAAACGAATAGCCACTAAATCAGAATATTACAGATTCTTCATTTCATCAGTATAACACCATAATTATATGCAGTTTAATATAAATTAAACGTAATATAACCTCATTATGGTAAACTGTAGTCTATTACCAGGAACTCTGATTTGTGGTATTCGTATCCTTATGTGAACCACGCACTATCGTGGTTGTGAAACCTTCAAAACTAATAATCATTAACCTATTTTTTGATGTCACATTTTCAATTCATCAGCAAAATATGTTCTGGCATTCATTTGGGCAGAAGGTGTTCGCTTCTGTTGATTCTGGTTATGTCAAGCCTAACTTCCAATTGGGCACAATATACTAG
>CAYMQP010000315.1:0-4657 GCA_964392505.1 uncultured Bacteroidales bacterium | reverse complement strand
GGTTTATTGTGCCCCTTTCAGACAACTTGATCAGCTTCACAATTGAAGGTCCCGGTGAAATCATCGCTACAGATAACGGTGATCCTACCGACTTTAGACCTTTTCCTTCGCACGAACGCAGGGCTTTTAATGGTTTGGCTTTAGTAATCGTACGTTCAAAAGCGGGTAGTACCGGTACCATAACAGTTACCGCAAAATCACCGGATCTGAACGAAGTCCAGGTAATTGTTAAAAGTAAAAAAACTAAATGATTACTTTTAAACTTGATACTTTTTAAGAATACCATAATTTGTGAATATATTCCAGTATGTATATTGAATATATTAATTACTAAAAACTCACACTCGCATTAAGGCCATAAAGTAGACATACTAATGAATACCAATATTGCATTGATTGTGAATTCATAATGTGAGTATATTACTTAACTAAAATGAATCGATATGAAAGGATGTTTACTTCTTAGTATTGCATGTTTAGTTTTATTATGCGGTTATGCTAAGGCACAGGATATACTTTATAGGAATGCATTTCCCCTTTCGGATGTCACGCTATTACAGGGTTCTTTTAAACATGCACAAGATATCAATGTAACTACACTGTTACAATATGATGTCGACCGATTGCTGTCGTCTTACTTAAAAGAAGCCGGACTGACGCCGAAAGGTGAGAGCTATGAAAATTGGATTGGCCTTGATGGACATATCGGAGGGCATTACTTATCCGCAATGGCTATCCATTATGCTTCAACCGGCAATACTGAGTGCAAGCAACGTATGGATTATATGATATCGGAACTTAAAGCCTGCCAGGATGCCAATGGTGCAAATACGAATTTTATTGGGTATGTAGGAGGAGTACCCGACGGGAAACCAATCTGGCTGGAAATAAAAAACGGAAATCCTTCTGCTATTTGGAAAGGTTGGGTTCCTTTCTATAATATCCATAAAATGTATGCCGGATTGCGCGATGCATGGTTATACGGAGGAAATGACATAGCGCGAACAATGTTTCTGAAATTTTGTGATTGGGGCATAAACCTTACCAAAGGTTTAAGTGATGCCCAAATGGAACAAATGCTGGATTGCGAACATGGCGGAATGAATGAGATTTTTGCCGATGCTTATCAAATGACCGGTGATAAAAAGTACCTTGTAACAGCTAAAAGGTTTTCTCATAAGTGGCTGCTAAATGCTATGGCTTCAGGCATCGATAACTTAGATAATAAACATGCCAATACCCAGGTCCCCAAAGCGATTGGTTTCCTAAGAATCGCTGAGCTTGATGAGGATCCTTACTATTATGCTGCCGCGGATTTTTTCTGGGAAACAGTATCTCAGAACAGAAGTCTGGCGTTTGGCGGTAATAGCCGGCAGGAATTTTTCCCTCAGGTATCAGCATGTACTGATTATGCTACGGTACGCGAAGGACCCGAATCATGTAACACATATAATATGCTGAAATTATCGGAAGGACTCTTCAGAATGAAACCTGATGCCTATTATGCCGATTTTTATGAAAGGGCTTTGTATAATCATATATTATCTACACAACATCCGCAACATGGAGGATATGTATATTTTACACCGGCACGCCCTAGTCATTACCGTGTTTATTCGGCTCCTAACAAAGCAATGTGGTGTTGCGTGGGTACTGGTATGGAAAACCATGGAAAATATGGAGAATTTATTTATACTCATCAAGGGGATACACTTTTCCTGAATCTTTTTATTGCTTCTGAACTAAACTGGAAAGAAAAAGGTATAAATATTACACAGGAAACAAAGTTTCCCGATGAGGACAGAACAAAGTTGACCATTCATACAACCCTACCTAAGTCTTTTAAATTAATGATTCGACATCCTTTTTGGATTTCCGCAGATGCAATGAAAGTAATTCTGAATAACGATACACTCTTATTACCTTCGCAACCTTCATCATATGTGGTGATCGATCGTACTTGGAATAACGGAGACACTGTCGAGGTTCTTTTACCTATGCAGAACCGTATCGAAGAGTTAACCAATGTTCCCACGTATGTGGCCGTAATGCATGGACCTGTTTTGCTTGCAACCAAAACCGGCACACAGGATATGACCGGTTTAATAGCGGATGATAGCCGGTGGGGACATATTGCCCACGGACCTCTAGTTCCCTTGAAGAAAATCCCTTTTATACTGAGCGAGCGATCTGAGGTATTATCAAAGATACAACCTGTTAAAGAACATTCATTAGCTCAAACAATAAATCTTTTATCGCCCGGAGGTTCTGATATCGTTATGGTTCTTGAACCCTTTTTCCGGATACATGATAGCCGGTATATAATGTACTGGATGGCTTTGACACAGACAGAGTATCAGGAAGTGCTCGATTCTCTGGAAAGGATCGAGCAAAAAATGATTGAAATTGATAAGCGAACTATTGATGTTGTAGCTCCCGGCCAGCAACAACCCGAAGCCGATCATCAAATGCAAACGCTTAATTCCGAATCGGGAATTCATCAGGAGGAGTTTTGGCGACATGCACGCGATGGAGGGTTTGTCAGCTACACAATGAGCACCAATAACGAACTGAATCTAACACTTCTGGTGAAATATTGGGGAAATGAATGGGGTTCGCGCCAGTTCGACATCTTAATTGACGGAAAATTATTGGCTTCTGAGAATATTCTTGGAAAATGGAATAAAGCTGAATTCGTAAATGTGGAATACCCGATTCCCAATTCAATGGTTAAGGGGAAAAAGTCTGTTGAAGTTCGTTTTCAGGCAAAACCCGATAATTTTGCAGGGGGCTTATATAATGTACGTATTCTGCGAAACTCGCCAGTTATAAATGATTAAATGTTAAAATTAAAAGTATAGCAATCCAATATTCAAATGAATTAAAGCATCAAATTTTAAAGTTATTGACTGATAAATTATAGCCTGGTACCTTAATTTTTTGGTATTTTCATTATTTTTAATAAAAAACTCAAAATGAGTAGCTCTTATTCATTAATCTCTTTAAAATATAAATAAAATGAATGGTGATGGAATAATATTAAGATTTACGGCTAATATGAAAACTAAGATGTTCAAAATTTGCCTTATACTCTGTTGGTTTCTGTTTATTCAACCAATCTTTGTTACTGCCCAGTCCGTAACGATCGAAATGGATTCAACACGCCAGTTGATCAGAGGATTTGGAGGAATACAAATACCTGTATGGGCAGGCACTGAACTAGATGATGGGTTGAGCGAAAAAGCATTTGGCAACGATCCAGGTAAATTAGGATTAACTATTCTCAGATTAAGAATCGATCCGGATTCAAACCAGTTTTATCGTGAATTGCCCATGGCACAATACGCAGTAGATAAAGGAGCTATTGTCTTTGCTTCCCCATGGAATCCACCGGCTGAAATGCTCGATCCCGAATCGGAACTCAGAAGGCTGCATGAAGATTACTATGATGATTATGTGGAGCATTTAAACAGGTATAATAGTTATATGGGTGAAAATGGTGTACCTCTGTATGCTATTTCTGTTCAAAACGAACCGGATTGGGGAAATTCCTGGACCAGATGGACTGCTGCTGAAATGATTAAGTTTTTAGAGGAAAATGGTATGGGTATCGAAACCAGGGTGCTGGCCCCGGAGTCCTACCAGTTTAAACGTCCCTATACCGATTCTATTCTGAACGACCCAGAAGCCAGTGCAAATCTTGATATTGTGGGCGGACATATTTATGGTGGCGGTTTATTCGATTACCCACTTGCCCGTGAGCAAGGGAAAGAAGTCTGGATGACTGAACATTATACCAGCAGTGACAGGAGTGCCAATTTATGGCCTGATGCTTTACTGGTAGGAAGTGAGATAACCAATTGCATGCAAGCTAATTTCAATGCTTATGTCTGGTGGTATATTCGCCGGTTTTACGGATTAATTACTGACGATGGATTAATTTCCAAACGTGGATATGTGATGTCGCAATACTCAAAATTTGTTCGTCCGGGCGCTTTCAGAGTTGATGCTACCCTGACAGCTGCACCTGGTGTCGATGCTTCGGCATTCAAAACCGATTCTACATTAGTAGTTGTCGTTGTCAATTCAAACGACTCAGAAGTAAATCTCGATTTCACCATTCTCAATAATATAGGTGTTGACACTGTCACACAATATACTACATCAGGAACCAAAAATGTATTGAACGATGGAGATATCGCTCTGACAGGAAATACATTCAATGCCACTGTCGATGCCCATAGTATAACTACTTTTACTTCCTATGCTGAATATGGCGGTAAATACAATAATATACCCCCGGTTGCAGATGCGGGTCCCGATATTATAACGGAGGACTCTGACGGAAATGGTTCGGAAATTATAACGCTCAATGGCAAAACCAGTAGTGATGCGGATGGAACAATTGCGATTTATTCCTGGTCACTGAACGATCAGCATATTGCATGGGAAGACAGCGTAGAAATTGAAATACCTGTAGGAAATCATGTAGTCATACTTGCGGTGACAGATGACGACGGCGCTACTGACACAGATACATTGAGTATTGAAATTGCCAGTATTTACAATACTGAATTATGGGCCGAAGCCGAATGTGTTGTTGTTGGATCTAACTGGGAAATCCTTTTCGATGAAAATGCATCAAATGGAGTATATG
>CAYMQP010000314.1:0-4685 GCA_964392505.1 uncultured Bacteroidales bacterium | reverse complement strand
GATCCTATAGTACGAATAAAATATTTGTCACCCTGTCGATAGAACAGAGCTGTATCGCCAAAATGTATTTCAACTTTGTTATCAAAATCACCTAAAACCGACTGTTCGGTAGCTATTTCCATAGCCAAATCGTGGTGCGAATTAACATAGGCTTCGAATACTTCTTCATGGCAGGAGATACATTTGCTGCGATTCCTATAACTACTCAAATTACATGTTTGAGTTGGTCGTACACAAGCAGCAATAAGAAAAATAAAAATTATGCATATTCCCGATAACATTCTTTGCATTATTATTTCATTTATTTTCGAAAGATAATGACTTCGCCCATATTCTATAAAATGCTTTATGGAAAACTTTAAAAAAAGAACCCGGCCCAAAATGAGCCGGGTTGAGGTTAAACCTATATGTATGGAAGTTTAGTTGGTTGCTTATTCGGCATTATAACCTGCAATGCAGGCAAGTATATACCACATAGCAAAAGCCTTACGATTAGCCGTTATATGCTGGGTGTTATGAGCACCATAGGTAGAATTTCCACCTGGCGAAGACTTGTTTTCAAAATAATGAAGCCCAAGAATATGTGAATTCTGCCAGTCAGTATAGAAATTACCTCCGTAAGAAGCCGAGTTTCCGTCGTCACCTGTATCTTCCCAATAATTTCCAAACATATCGTGTGTATCGATGCTATAATAATCGAGACAGTATTGATGGTTTTGTTTACAAAATTCAGTGATCAATTCAGCCTGATTTTTCGGTCGGCCTTCACCTACATTGTCACCTGCGTTGGCATGACCTGTCATAAAAATAAAAGTAACCGGATTTTCACGCATCCCTGCACCCTGACCAATTTTACTGCCCCCAATGCCGTATTCATCAATTAAGGTTTGCATTCCCGGTAAATAATTGCCTGCTACATCATGGCCGGCAATACTACACCACGACCACATTATTACATTGATCGAAGCATTCATCGGATCGTCGAGATAATTACGAGTTGCCTGAATAAAAGCTGTTTCATTACGGCTTAAATCGGCCGCATCTTCATCTGGAGCTGCATAATCGGCTATGGCACAATCGCGAAAATCGAGTTTATTAGCTGTTGGATTATTATTAGTAATCCCGAATAACTCATCATCGCCGGATTTATAATCCTGCAATCCAAATAAACCATAAGAAACATGAGTGCCATGTGAAGTATGCTGATAGGCAATATGCAGCGTATTTCGTGCATAATCGATATATGTCTCTGGAATATTCCTGAGGAATTCTTCCGTTGCAACTTTATAATTAGCTATGTAGGCATTTTCGGGTAATACGATAGGATCGGCTGTATCTTTTTCACAAGCCAATAATAAAGTTAGGCTTAAAATAAACATGAATAAAATTGAAGATTTCATAACAGGTTGGTTTGGTAATCATACTCTGCATACGGAATTCGATCAGATTTGTTGCTAACAACATGAATATACAGAATAAAAAAAAGTCTTACGATTTATTATTTCATAAGAGATCATGCTGGCAATATCAGAGTCATTGAAGTACCTTCATTCACTTTACTTTCCGCAAATATCTGACCTTTGTGATGTTCAACTATCAGCTTGACAAGAGTTAAACCCAGTCCATTACTTTTTTTATCAAGGCTATTAGCATTACTGGCACGATAAAATTCATTGAAGATATTTTGAATTTCATTTTCAGGTATTCCTATACCAGTATCTTTGATTTCAATCCTGATTTTTTCATCTTTACTATTGATGTGTATATTGATCTTAACAGAGTTGGAGGAATATTTTATACTATTGGATAGTAAATTCTTAAAAACTTCAGTAAGTAACAATTTGTTACCATATATAAATTTAACTTGAGGATTAATTTGTACATCGAAAATTATTTTTTTTTCTTTCTCTTCATTATTAAATAAATCGATTGCCTTATCAATTAGCTCACGTACTAATAATTTTTCAAATGCTAATTTATATGACAATTGTAACTGAGTAATTCCATTAAGATCGTGCATAAAAGTATGGAGTTTACGTGTCCTGTTAAGAGCCCGCTCTGTAAATTCAGTATTTAACACTTTGCTATTTTTAATTAATACAACATCAAGACAATTTTTAATCGCTCCCAAGTGACCCTTTAGATCATGTGTAATTTGGTAAACATATTCGTTTTTTATTTGATCCTTACTGATGAGCTTACTATTTACCTGCCGATAAGCTTGGCCTTTCTTTCTTAATTGGTTGGAAATTGTATTGGTGAGATAAACAATCACAAAGGAAGTGGTTAGAAAAATAAAACCGCCTCCTGTTATATAATATACATTATCATAATAACCACGTGAAAAAAAAACAGATAATTGATAATGGCTAATAATACCAATATATTCAACCATGGCCAGGATACCTGCAAGCATAACAGTAATTGTCGCCACTATATAACTTTCAAACCTGGGAAGAAGAATGCTTGCTATTATTAAATGAAAGGTATAATAGACTATGAAAGGATTCTCAATACCACCCGAAAAATGGAGTAAGATTGTTAGTAATATAAGATCAATAATTATTTGGATGAAGAGGAATCGCCGGATAGTTGATGTAATATTATTCTGATACAATTTGATCTTTCTATGGTAAATGCTCAGATAAATAGAATTTGCTATAAAAAGAATGATAGCGACACTGTATAACTCAAGTTGTGGTAAAGGGATTTCAAGTATGTGAGTACTCAAAAGAGTAGCAATAACTACACCTAATGCAGCAATCCATCTCAGGTTAATCAGCCAATAACCATTTTCTATTTTCATGATGCTGGTAAGTCATTCTTTTTTATTTTCTAATCTCGATTTTGCCAATATGAGCTCTATATCATGTATTAGTCTGGCTGGTTCGATCGGTTTCGGATGAAATCCATCAACTTTAATACAAACCGATTGTCCGGTTTCATTTGAAAGATAATCAATCATTACTTCCCCTGTTACCGAACGTAATACCAGGATATTTAAATTCTGTTCCGGATATTTGATACGCATTTCACGGACAATTTCAGAAACCGCAGCAGAAACAGTTTTTACTTCTAGGCTGGTTATAAGAATAACGGGGATCCTTTTTTGCTTAAATTTTCTATTAATTTCTGAAACAAGTTCAAATCCTTCATGTTCACTTTCCATTTTTACATCCAATAATATAACCTCAGGTTGTACAGAATTAGATAATTCAATCCTGGCCTCTTTTGCATTACCTGCTGTAGCAATAATATAATTATTTTCTAGTATTACAGAGAGGGAATCGCGAATGTCTTTATCATCATCGACAATAAGAATTTTATTCATATGGGAATTATTTGTTTCTTAATGGCGCTCAATTACTTAATAATAATGTAAAACACCTTTAAATTGTTCAATTTACAATTCAAATAGTTATTTATTTTTTCAATTCTGAGATAACTATGTTGTTTTCAAGCGTCATTGTTATGCTTTATTTCTTCTAGTAAATAAATTTAAAATATTTGATTTGTATAATTTTGGTGGAAATACACACTATATTTAAAACTAATAACCGAATGAAAAATCTTCTTTTCATATATGCTGGATTAACAGTAATACCGCTTGTTTTATGTGGTCAATCTATCAATAAAATATCGGATGAGGAAATTCTTGAACTTTATAAAGAACTCCGAGTTGCTGATATTTCTGACGGAATGGATATGGCCGGACTTCGTGATGCTGGTTTGCTTAGCCAAGAGATTGAGGCGCTATGGAAAGATATCGATCAGTTTCGACATGTATTTCGTGGAATTGCTATCACAGTTCGCTATGTACCTACGAATCGCGTGGTTAAAAATCCTATGAATGAGGAAGAATTTAAAGATTGGGAAAGCAATTGGTATAATTCCATTTCTTCCGAACCATTCGTTGATTCAATTAAAGAAGGATCAGTTATTGTTCTGGATGTCCAGGGAGATGGCGACTGCGGTTCGGTGGGTTCGTACAATGCACTTAACTGGGTAAGTAAAGGAACTGTTGGTATCGTGTCGAATGGTGGAATTCGTGATACTGATGAGATCATAAAAGAAGGTATCCCGGTATATTTGGATATACGGAATCGCGGTCGTGGCATTCGGCCGGGCCGCAATGAAATAGAATCGGTTAATAAACCGGTGTCATTAGGAGGTGTACTTATTCGTTCTGGTGATGTTGTTGTGGCCGATGGGGATGGTGTAATTGTTGTTCCCCGCGAGTATGTAGTGGAAGTTGCCCGTTATGCCCAAGCCATTCTGGACAGCGATAAAAAGGGTCGCCGAAACCTTTACATTGAAATGGGCATACCTTTGGATCATACGGTCGAACCCTGAATAAGTGATGATTGATAACCTTATTTACTAATTGCCGAAAACATTATATTTGTTCAACCAAATAAGATTCCATGACCTTACAAAAAAAGTTAGATGATATACTAGATAGTTTCCAGCAAAAGAAAATTCTGATTGTGGGTGATGTAATGCTTGATGAATACCTGTGGGGGAATGTTACCCGTATTTCGCCTGAAGCACCCATACCGGTAGTTTCGTGTACCAAAAGAGAATACCGCATGGGAGGTGCAGCTAATGTGGCAATAAACGTTGATGCAATGAAAGCAGAACCTATCCTTTGCTCGGTTATCGGTGATGATGAAACAGGTAAAACT
>CAYMQP010000313.1:0-4690 GCA_964392505.1 uncultured Bacteroidales bacterium | reverse complement strand
TCATTAGGGAGGAAGGTCTCAGGGTTGATGCTATGTCACCTGGAGAAATTTATGTTAATAAGCTTGCAGGGTATAATCCTGAAGAAATTTTATACATTGGAAATAATGTAAGTGAAGATGAGTTTGAATACGCAATTCATGAAGGAGTGAAAATATCTGTTGATTCAGTATCACAACTCAGAATGTACGGTAAGCTTAATCCTGGCGGACCAGTGGTTATCAGATTAAATCCGGGCATTGGAGCCGGACATCACGAAAAGGTTAGGACTGCCGGCCCGCGAACCAAGTTCGGTATTGAGATTAAATTCATTTCTGAAGTCAAGGACATTTTAAAGCAATTCAATCTGAAGCTGATTGGAATTAATCAACATATCGGTTCGCTTTTTATGAATGGCGAGGCTTACATAAAGAGTACCGATGCTATTCTTACCATGGCAAAACAATTCAACGATCTCGAATTCATTGATCTTGGAGGTGGATTTGGAGTTCCTTATCAGAAACAAACTGATCAGGAGCGTCTTAACTTAAGAGCACTTGGAGAAAAGCTTTCGGTAACTTTTCACAAATGGACTAAAGAATATGGGAAGGAAATCGAATTCAAAATAGAACCGGGCCGATATATTGTAGCTGAAAGTAGTATTCTGCTCGGGAAGGTAAATGCGGTAAAGATGAACTACGACCTTAAATACGTAGGTACCGATTTAGGCTTCAATGTAATGATTCGTCCGGCTATGTACAATTCACATCACGATATTGAAATTTACAGAAAAAGCAATATTTCATCGAAGAAAGAAGAAGTTGTGCGAATAGTTGGAAATATTTGTGAAACGGGTGATATAATTGCCAAAGATCGTACTTTGCCTGAAATATTTGAAAAAGATATTATTGGTGTTCTCGACGCCGGAGCTTACTGTTATTCAATGAGCTCAAATTATAACAACCGTTTGCGTCCGGCTGAAGTGCTTATTCAGTCCGATGGAAACCCACGGCTAATACGTCGTCGGGATACGCTTGAAGATTTGGTCAGAAATTTTGTGTAGCTTCATAATTATTTATTAAAAAGAATGGAAAGAAATTTCTTTGTTAAATCGCACGGTCTGGGAAATGAATATATTGTTTTGGATAGTGAGAGTATCGATTTTAAACTAACTACCCAGGCTGTAAAACGCTTATGCAATATACATTTTGGTATCGGTTCCGATGGGATTGTTATGAAGTTACCATCAGAAAATGCGGATTTCGGATTCCGGGTTTACAATCCCGATGGTTCCGAAGCTGAAAAAAGCGGTAACGGACTTCGCATATTTTGCAAGTATCTATACGATTACGGTTTTACCCAATCGATACTATTTTCAGTTGAAACACTCACTGATATTGTTCATGCGTCCATTGTGGAAGAAAGAAATGGCAAGGCTGAACTGATTACAGTAGATATGGGGAAAGCCATATTTTCAAGCCGTGATATTCCGGTTAATTCTGATAAAGCTGAGTTTATCGGACAGGTAATATCGGTTGGAGATACAAAATATGAAGTGAATTGTGTTTCAATAGGTAATCCGCATTGTGTAGTAGTTAAAGACGAACTGGATGAACAGGAAATCATGAAATATGGTCCTTTGCTCGAAAATCATTCCATGTTTCCCAACAGGATTAATGTACAGTTTGCCAAGCCTTTATCAGAAAATGAAGCCCGAATTCTGATCTGGGAACGAGGTGCGGGTTATACCTTGGCCTCAGGAAGTTCTTCGTGTGCTGCTGCCAGTATTCTGGTTAAAAAAGGACTAATAAAAGGTGACATGACCATGTATATGCAAGGAGGAACATTAAAGATAAATATTGATAACAACTGGAATATACGAATGACAGGAGAAGTGCGTGAAATAGCTTCTGGTACATTAAGTTCTGAATTAATAGAAGACTTAGATAAACCATTCAGTTCATAATATTTCAACTAATTCAGAGTAACATTAAATTGGTTCTAAGGAATACCCCATTTTCTCTGTATAAATTATTTCTACATCTTTGAATAAATATTTAACACGAATATGCGAATCGGTTTCGATGCAAAACGAGCATTTTTTAACAGAAGTGGTTTGGGCAACTATAGTCGCGATCTAATCTTGGCATTGCATCGATATTACTCCGATAATGAATATTACCTTTATACTCCTTCCTTGAAGAATCATATCAATTTTATCGATAGCGACAATATTTATATTAGAACACCGACGGGTCGGCCAGGTAAATTAGGACAGGCTTTCTGGCGAAGCTTTCGGATAGCCAGGAGAGCTGAAATTGATGGTATTGAAATTTTCCACGGATTAAGCAATGAATTACCCCGACATGTTAAGCGGACCGGTATAAAATCGGTAGTGACGATACACGATCTGATATTTATGCATCACCCTGAATGGTATAAATCCATTGATGTTGCTATTTATAAAAGAAAATGCAGAGATAGCAGCCGACAAGCCGACCGGGTTATTGCCGTAAGTGAACAAACAAAGAAAGATCTGATAGCATTTTTTAATATTGAACAATCCAAAATCGAGATAATTTATCAGGGTTGCAATGCAGCATTTACAAAGGTACTGGATGAAGCTGAAAAGAGAAAGGTGAAAGAAAAGTGGGCCCTTCCCGATGAATACCTCTTGTATGTGGGAACTATTGAAGAAAGAAAAAACCTGCTTACAATTCTTAAAGCTATTTCATCAATGAATATCGATATTCCGTTGGTTGTTGTTGGAAGAAAAACGAGATATTATAGGCAAATAATTAAGTACATGGATCAACATAAGCTTAAAAATATTATGTTTCTTGAGGAAGTTTCGGTTCATGATTTGCCGGGCATCTATCAGATGGCCAACGTTTTTATTTATCCATCAATTTTTGAAGGTTTTGGAATTCCAATTCTCGAAGCCTTGTACTCAAAAGTTCCAGTGATCACATCGAAAGGTGGATGTTTTGCAGAAGTCGGCGGACCTGAATCAGTCTATGTCGATCCGGGTAATAATGAAGAACTTGGCAATGCTATTTCACAGATTTTAAATAATTCTGTATTACAGCAAAAAATGAAATCTGATGGCTATAAGCATGCACTTCAGTTTTCAAGTGAAGTTACCGCGCATCGTGTAATGGAATTATATAATCGTTTACTGAATGAATGAAGATATAATCCAATCGACTACTGTAATGAAGACGGGAGGTATTATTTTGTATCCCACCGATACCATTTGGGGCATTGGATGCGATGCCACTAATGCGGAAGCTGTGGAGCGGATTTATCGTTTGAAGAAACGATTGGATAGTAAATCAATGTTGGTTTTACTAGGGAATGAAAATCAGCTGCAGCAATATGTTAAAGATATACCCGAAATTGCCTGGCAATTACTCGAAGTGGCTGACAAGCCATTAACAATTATATATCCCGGAGCAAAAAATCTGGCTAGAAATTTAATTGCAACAGATGGCAGCATTGGCATCAGGATTCCCAAGGATAAATTTTGCCAGGAACTATTAAATCGCTTTCAAAAACCTATTGTCTCAACTTCGGCTAATATCAGCGGGCAAGTAACTCCTGCGACTTTTAATGAAATATCGCAGGAAATAAAAGATGGTATCGACTATATTGTTAAGTGGAAACAAGACAAACAAAGCAAACCACATCCATCGTCGGTAATTGAATTGGGTTTGGGTGGAGAGGTCAGAATCTTGAGGGATTAAAATTATTAATTTATTATTCCTTGCTCTTTCATCGATTTAATTATTTCCTCTACCGATTTAGTGGAATTTGGTAAAATGTTCGGGGGGCACACACCAACAGCTTCTGCAACCTGAAAGCGGCGGCATTTGCTACGACCTTCTTCACCCGCTTCACAATAAAGCTTTTTATACGTCTCAGTAAATTCTGTTCCCTTCAAAATACCATTGAATATTGGACATTTCTCGGTTTTTGGGCATATTTGTAATTCCATACTTCAGTTATTTAAATTTATAATACTAATTCTTTAATAGTCTAACAATATGTAAATTTCGTTATTGAGTTCATAAAATACCTAACAATATTCCTGGGCACTTTTTTTATACATTTTTCTGTAATTCAAAAAACCTTCGAAATCGTTTGCATAAAGGAATTCAGGTTGTTTACCATCACCTTTTCGCCAAACTGATAATATAAAGCCAGTAAAAACACCCTAATTACTCAAATTTATATCTTAAGATAGATTATTTCTTTTGAATTCACTATCGATTCTTAATTAAAGATTAGCAGAATGGAATGTTAGTTAACTTTTTTTTGCTTTCTGATCATTTTTCTGCAAACGTTTTAATTCACTATTTCATGGCAAATTGCTATAAATCGTCAGGTATTTGTTACAATACCTTTTGTATTTCTTAGTCAGATACTATTTAAATTTGATTATACATGCTTCTCACAGTCAATATGCTACATCGCAAAATATGAAGACGAAACCCCACCTTTCGTTCTGGCAAATCTGGAACATGAGTTTCGGATTTCTGGGCATACAATTCGGTTTTGCCCTCCAAAATGCCAATGTAAGCCGTATTTTCGAAATCCTTGGTGCAAAGGTTGAAAATATACCGATTTTATGGATTGCTGCTCCAGTTACGGGATTGATAATGCAACCAATTATCGGACACATGAGTGATAATACTTGGAACAGATTGGGGC
>CAYMQP010000312.1:0-4707 GCA_964392505.1 uncultured Bacteroidales bacterium | reverse complement strand
CAGCTTACCATTTATAGAAACAGGATATTCAAAAGTATCTTCCTGCAGATACTTTTCTTCTACTTTCGGCCATGTTTCTTGTATTATACTATTCTTACCTCCATATAAATTCCAGAGTTCCTCACCCAGATGGGGAGCAAAGGGGGATAATAATTTGGCAAATATTCTTGCTGAATTGAGTGAAATTTTTCCTTTTTTAATAGCCAGGTTAGTAAATATCATCAGTTGTGAAATGGCTGTATTGAATTTAAGTCCCTCAATATCGGATGTTACCTTTCTTATGCTCTGGTGTAGCAGTTTAAGGGTTTCAGTATCATCGGAATGATCTGGTAATATATTATTTATATCGGCAAAAAATCGATGAGCCCTGCAAAGAAAATTAAATACTCCTTTCACGCCTGTATCGGTCCAAGGCTTAGTGGCATCGAGAGGTCCCATAAACATTTCGTAAAGTCTTAAACTGTCGGCACCATATTGATTAACAACGTCGTCGGGATTAACAACGTTTTTTAATGTTTTTGACATTTTAGCCACTATTTGCTGAAGTTCAATGCCTGATGAATTTTGATAATATTTCCGATCCCGCTCTTTCACTTCATCGGTCGGCACTTTCGATCCCGTTTCAGTTTCATAGGCAAAAGCCAGAATCATTCCCTGATTAAAAAGTTTCTTGTAAGGTTCATCGGTGGAAACAATGCCCAGATCGTAAAGAACTTTATGCCAGAAACGACTATAAAGCAAATGCAACACTGCGTGTTCTGCTCCACCCACATACAGGTCGACCGGCATCCAATACTTTTCCTTCTCCTTATCGAATGGAACCTTATCGTTCAATGGATCGATATAGCGTAAATAATACCAGCACGAACCTGCCCACTGCGGCATGGTGTTAGTTTCGCGTCTGCCTTTTCTTCCTTTTTTATTGGTAACAAGCAACCATTCTCCTGCATTGGCTAAAGGCGATTCGCCATTTTCTCCTGGCTGATATTTTTCCATCTCAGGTAAGTGCACAGGGAGTTCACTATCTGGAACCACAGTTATTTCTCCATCTTCCCAATGAATTACCGGAAATGGTTCGCCCCAGTATCTTTGGCGGCTAAATAGCCAGTCGCGTAATTTATAATTGACTGCTGCCTTGCCAAGTTTTTCTTTTTCAAGCCATTGAATAACAGTTTGTATGCCTTTTTGCTTATTCAGACCATTTATATCAAGGCCTTTATTGCCCGATGAATTTATATATTCACCATCCTCAATCCAGCATGCATTACATCTTAAAACATCGTTTCTAACATCAGGATCGGCTGTTGCAGGATCGAGTATACAAACAATAGGGATATTAAATTTTTTAGCAAATTCGAAATCGCGGGTATCATGAGCAGGTACGGCCATAATGGCCCCGGTTCCATAACCCATAAGCACATAATCAGCTACCCATATGGGAATTCTTTCACCATTTACAGGATTAATCGCATATCGACCTGTAAATACACCTGTTTTTTCTTTTGCCAGTTCCGTTCGATCGAGGTCTGATTTCAAAGATGCCGCCTTGACATATTTCTTTACTTCTGGCTTGTTATCAGCAGTGACTATCTTACCCAATAATTCATGCTCGGGTGCAATAACCATGTAAGTAGCACCGAAAAGTGTATCAGGACGGGTTGTATATACACGTAACACTTTATCAATACCCTCTATTGTAAAATCTACCTCAGCACCAGATGATTTTCCAATCCAGTTGCGTTGCATATCCTTAACACTTTCAGGCCATTCGGTAAGGGTATCGAGACCTGTAAGTAAACGTTCGGCATAGTGTTGTATCCGAAGCATCCATTGTTTAAGATTTCTGCGCTCAACTTCCATTGTACCGCATTTTTCATGCGATCCATCGTTAAGTATTTCCTCATTTGCACATACAATGTTGCAATTATTACACCACCAAACCTGAGCATTATCATAGTATGCCAGTCTTTTCGAATCGACATAATGTCTGATAGCCTCGGCCCCCATAATTTTTATTTCCTCCGGTATCTGTAAATCTTCTATCGGCCTTCCCTTCTGTAACTTTTCATCAAACCATGTATTATACAGACGAATAAAAATCCATTGTGTCCATTTATAATATTTCGGATCGGTAGTATTTATTTCCCTATCCCAGTCGTAACCCAATCCAAGTGATTTTATTTGCCGACGAAATGTATCACAATTTTCTTTGGTAGTACTCGATGGATGTGTTCCTGTCTGAATAGCATACTGTTCTGCTGGCAGACCAAAAGCATCCCACCCCATAGGATGAAGTACATTATAACCATTCATTCTTTTGTAACGACTAACTATATCGGTAGCTGTATAACCTTCGGGATGCCCGACATGCAATCCACTACCCGAAGGATAAGGAAACATATCCAGCACATAAAACTTTTTCGGATTCGTAAAATAGTCATCAGTCTTAAAAGTCTTATTATCTTCCCAATACTTTTGCCATCTCTTCTCTATGTCGGTATAGTTATATTCCATCGATGCGTTCATTAGATCTCCAAATCCACAAAAGTAAAAAAACTTACTAAAATTGAAACCAGTAAGTTTTAAGCTGTTTTGATATGCAAGAAGAGGAAAGAAAAAATTCCTATTTTTGACCTATAAATTGGCCCCGTAGTTCAGTTGAATAGAACGTCAGATTCCGGTTCTGAAGGTCGTGGGTTTGAATCCCGCCGGGGTCACAAAAATTAATTAAATCATTTCGAGAATTATTCTAAATGAATTTGGTTACTTTTAATTACAGAACAGGTGGGATCATGAAGGTAAAGCCAGAATAAATCCCGCCGGGATCACTTATTAGTTCAAAGTTTTGAATATAAAGTTTATTTTAAACACGAATATTTGAACCTTGAACTTTAAACATATAACTCAATAATTTTCAAGGCCTAGTAGCTCAATTGGATAGAGCATCAGACTTCGGATCTGAGGGTTGAGGGTTCAAATCCTTCCTAGGTCACAAAATGAAGTAATTTAAATTTTTATCTTAAATAGCGATAAAAAATTCCAACGTTAGGCAAATACTCATAATAAGACAATCGCTAAATCATAAAAAACAAAAAGGAGAGTTATAGTAACCCTCCTTTTTATCTATTTTTTGGATATAACTTTTATCGACGTTTAAGTGCTTCAATTACATTACCCTCAAAGGTTGAATAATTAATTTTCAATGCACTGGCTCTACGTAATTCCTGTTTCACATCAGTGACAATTCCCATTTCGGTCTTTCTGTCGATTTTAAGCGATACCGTCATTTTATTTCTGTCTACTTCATCTATTTGTTCACGCTTGGCAGCTATAAAATCCCGTATATCTTCCGGTTCGGCAAAAGCATCGTTTAACTGAATACGGGAAACGGATCCGAACAATTCTTTTTTCAGAGGTTTTCCAATATAAATATAGCTGACAAGTGCCTTATCTTCGAGTTTTTTAACCTGATCGGCAGTAGGCGGAGTAAGCTCAACACGTAAAGTAACTTCACGCATTACCGTGGTTACCATAAAGAAAAATAATAGCATAAAAATTATATCGGGCAACGATGCCGTTGTGATAGCCGTTACGGTTTTTTTACCCCCTTTTTTAAACTTCGACATATTAAACTCCTCCTATATTTTTAGGTTCTGCTTCCGATATTTTCATAGGGTAAACCTCTTCTATAGCTTCCTTTCTTGCTTTCCCTTCATCATCATTACCCAAATCATCATACTTAACTCCAAATCGCCGCATCGATAACTCGTCTCGGAGTTCGTTATAAGCGGCTGCCAATTCATTCTGCACCGCAATATACATCTCATAGGAGGTTCCCCGATCGTTTTGCAGAGAAATTACATGGTTTTTAGTAACTTCTACCTGTCCGAAATAGTCAACATCAATCCATTCTTTTGCGGGTAGATCCGGATCGTTATAAGGATTTACTATAAATTTTTTTGCGGCATCCCTCAAGTCCTTTATATTCATAAGTTCCCCCTCAACCAGAAGTTGATTATCTCTATTTACCAGTACCACAAAAATATTTCGCTCCTTTACCTTAACTTCCTCTTCCTGAGATTGCTCTTCAGGCATGGGTGGAAGTTTTCTTACAATCCCCATATCGGTATCCATAGTAGTAGAAACCAGGAAGAAAATGAGTAATAGGAAGGCTATATCGGCCATCGATCCTGCATTGATTTCCTGTAATTCTCTTCTTGCCATAATGGTTCTAGTGTTAAAATGTATATAACAAAAATGCTGCCAGTTTTATTTAAAGGCACGCCAAACTTCTGATGCAATTATTCCCAGAAAAGCTATAATTGCCAATATATAGGTCGCATTCAATCCGGTACCTACCCATCTTAAAATTCCAGGTGTTGGCTTGGGAGTAAAATCCCAGTTAACAATTGGTTCCGAAGAGGCTAAGAAATATGAAATCACACCAAGGACAACCGCCAGAGCCAATACCACAAAAAAACTCTTAAGTACTTTAGGATTTGTAAAAATATTGGCAAAGGAAAAAATCAATGTAGCCACCCCTGCAATGATAAACAGGATTACACTCCATATTAAAATCACCGAAGTAAAATTTCTCTCTTCATATGGAGTTCCTACCGTGTCAGGTACAGTACCACCTAAAAAGTAAAGGCCGGCAAAGATTACGGATAATCCGGCTATTATGTATAATATAATAGTAGATATTTT
>CAYMQP010000311.1:0-4727 GCA_964392505.1 uncultured Bacteroidales bacterium | reverse complement strand
ATCCTACAATATTCAGGAGTGTTGATTTTCCGCAACCCGAAGGTCCCATTACAGCAACAAATTCCCCCTTACTAATTTCCATGCTTACTTTATTCAAAGCAGTTGTTTCCACCTCCTCTGTGCGGAAAACTTTTGAAAGTTCAATTGTTTTTATCATCTTTTTAGGTTTTCGTGTTCAAAGAAATTATTTTGTTATTATTATTCGTATCGCAATGCTTTTACAGGATTTGTTATTGAAGCTTTTAAAGTATGATATCCTACACTTCCCAGAGATACAACAATTATACAAATCAGGCCTAATATAAGATTGGGCCAGTTTAAAGGGGGTTTATAAGCTGCCGGATCGATCATGAGGAATAAAAGAGCCAAAGGAATTGCAGCAATAATGGCTATTACTATAATGAGAGTATAATCCCTGGCAAGCAAAAAATAGATCTGATAAACTTTCGAGCCCAAGGATTTTCTGATCCCGACTTCTTTTGTTCGTCTCTTAAGAGTGTATGAAACAAGACCAAATAATCCAAAAAGAGAAAGCAGAATGGTTACCAGAGCAAAAAAAGCAAAAGTTTTCACAACTCCATTATATACCCGGATATTCTCATCATTCGAATTACCACCAAAGGGATTTAATTCTATGATTTGCCTTGGAAGGTATTTTTCAAATGCACTTTCAATTTGTTCCTTTGTTTTCTTTTGGTTTACATTCTCATTGATCCGTATTGAGAAGGCATTTGATTCATTCAGACTCGCATTCTTTGGCAGAAACAGGCAAGGAGGTATTTCACTAAAAACACTATTAACATGAAAATCTTTTATTACGCCAATTATTGTATACTGATCATTGTCGATTGTTTTTCCTATAGGATCGAACCACCCAAGTTTTTTTGCAGCAGTTTCATTGATTATGCATGAACCTTTCTCATTTGCATAGTTCTCTGAGAAAGTCCGGCCTGATATAAGGTCGATATCATAAAATGAAAAATAATTAGGCCCAACCCAATTCCGGCGTATATTTATCTTTTCGTCAGGCATACTTCCTTCCCAGTTTATCGGCCAGCTTGTATAACCATGAAAAGGTAAATAACCTGATATTGTAATATCAAGTACTCCCGGAATTCTTTTTATTTCATCTGTTAAAATCCTGTAGTCTTTTATAGGCTCGTTCTCATCACTAAGCGTATTTAAAATCAGAACATTGTTAGCATTGAATCCCAGATATTTATTCTTCATAAATGTAAATTGTTCGAATACCATAATAGTTGAGAAAATAATCATACTCGTCAGTACAAACTGAAAAGTAACCAGGGATTTCCTTAAAAACGATTTCTTACCCCTCATGCTCAACGGATTTTTTATAGCTTCCGCAGGATTAAACGAGGAGAGAAATATGGCAGGATAGAAGCCGGAAACAATACCGACGATTATAATAAATACCACAATAAAGAGAATCAATTGCCAGTGGCTGATTAAACTGAGTGTTAACGGGGCATTGACTACCTGACTGAAAGTCGGTATTACTAAATATGCTAGAAAAAAAGCCAGGAGCAACCCTATGGACGTAATAACAACAGATTCTGTCAAAAACTGCTTTATCAAATTGCTGCGTCGCGATCCTACTACTTTTTTTATTCCGATTTCGCGGGCACGAGTAGTTGATTGTGCGGTTGCAAGATTAATAAAGTTTATTGATGTAACGACAAGGGCAAGAATAGCTAAAATACCATAGACTATTAAGAGAATATGTGTTTTATTGTCATCATAACCAAATAAATGAATATCAGTTAATTTTGTCAGATGTACTTCATCTCTTGTATCTTTCACGAAATTCCTTATGACATCAGTATATTTTTTATTGAGTTCCTCGATGTTGACAGAGGCATGGTCATATAATAAAATAAATGAATTAAAGTTGATATAATCCCAGTTACCATCTGTTTGGTCGTTATGAAAATAATCGAATGATTTCATCGTAGAAATATAATCTCGTCCATAAATCATTGTATTTTCAGGCAAGTTGCGATAAACACCGGTAATTCTGAAATCGTATTTATTTCGTACTCTGATAATTTTACCAAGAGCGGGCGCATCAGGAAAATATTTTTTAGCAAGTTTTTCGGATAGTACCATCGAAAAGGTTTCTGTGAGTGCATTTTGGGGTGATCCTTCAATAAATTCGTAAGAGAAAATATCAAAGATTGAATTTTCAGCATATAATCCGTAGTCTTCGAAGAATGTCTTTTCTTTTGAACTCGATAAAAACTCACCCCAAATGGGCCGTGCTACAACTGCCTGTTCTATTTCCGGATAATCTTTCTTTAGTGTTTGACTAATGGGGAACCAGGTCTGATCCCATCGTCTTACATGATCCGCAAGATGGACAATTCGATCGATGCGGTATATACGTTTATAATTTTTATGAAATCTGTCAAAGGTCAGATGGTAGTGGATAAAGAGTGCAATTAGTATAAAGGTTGTAATGCCTGTGGCAAGTCCAAATACATTAACTAGGGTATAGAATTTGTTTTTCCGGTAATTTCTTAGCGCTATTTTAAAATACTGCTGAAACATACTTTTATATCCGTTAAATAATTATTTGAATAATAATTTCTCATTATCTCCAAACAGATCGTATCCTGAGGTTACGACCTCTTCGTCCGGTTCAAGTCCTTCGAGCACCTCGTAATATTGTGGATTCTGCTTACCGATCCTGATTGAACGTTTGAAAGCCGATTGGCCATCATCGGAAACTACAAATATCCACTGACCACCTGTCGATTGAAAAAATCCGCCACGAGGAACCTGGATGGCTTGCTGGGTTTCACCAAGCTGCAGGCTTATATGGTAACTTTGTCCGGTTCGGATATTTTCAGGTAGTACACCGGTAAATCCTAAATCCACTTCGAATCGCCCATCGCGCACCTCGGGATATACTTTAGTAACCTGTAATCCAAAGGTATCCTGTTGTCGTTCGAAAGTACCCAGTAAGTCTCTTCGCACCCGGTCGATATAGTGTTCATCGATTTCAGCTTTGATCTTATAGGAAGTAAGTACGTTAACCTGACCGATACGCTGTCCGATATTAATAGATTGACCGAGCTCTGCGTCCAGAAGTCCAAGCTGACCGTCAACCGGAGCTTTAATGTTCAGGTTCTCCTGACGCAAGTAGATAAGTTCCAGGTTTTTCTGCATGTTGTTAAGGTTCTGGCTTATTTTTTCAACCTGGTTTTTCCGGTATATCGAATCCTGCCGGTAACGCTGCAGCATCAGATTTTTCATTTTAACAGTAAGTTCATAATCTTCCTTCGAGAGCAAGTATTCTTCCCTGGAAATCAGTTCGTCAGTATAGAGGAGTTTGTTACGTTCATAAGCTCTCTTTTTTTGAATCAGATCATAATCTAACTGTAACAGCTCACGCTCAAGCGATAATTTTTGCTGCTGCATATTCAGCTCAGTCTCGCGGAGAAAATTTGCTTTTTCGGCAAGTTGCGCTTCACTATTTAAAATACTTAAATTCAGATTTGTGTTATTCAGGCGCAGAATAATATCTCCCTTATTAACCATAGTTCCTTCTTCGATAAAGATTTCTTCAACCATACCTCCCTCAACGGCATCAAGATAAACCGTATAAATGGGTTCTACCTGTCCTATAATGCGGATGTAATCCTGGAAAGGTCCACTAAATACACTTTCTATGCTAATCCTTTCTTTTTCAACCCGATAAGTTCTGGTATTGTCACGAAACGCTAATACAAGGATAACCACTAATAGCAAAACACCCCCAATAATATATTTGTAGTGTTTGGGTTTAATCTTTCGATTATCTTCAATGATACGATCCATATTTTCTTGTTGCCAGTCTTCCATAATTTATTAAACTCATTTACTTTTAAGATAATCTTCCGGGGAGTAGTCTAATTATCTATAGTTCTAATTTTAAATGCTACTCCCCGTAAAATCATAATCCTAACCTAATTTTTGTTTGAAAAACAGGATTCAAACCCGGTGCCATATATTTAAGTGATAGAATATCAATAATATAGAATATCAGGTATATTTTTTAATGTAAAAAAAAATGACACTAAACTGTAAAATATTTTTACACTCATGCTTATAATACCAGTTCTTCCTTAACTTTATTCTATTAATTGAATGCCATGAAAACTGGAAAAATACTTATTGTAGATGATAACAAGGGAGCACTAAGCGCTCTGAAACTTCTTCTTCAATTTGAATTTGAGAATGTAGCAACCATGAGCAATCCAAATATGATCCATTCTGAATTGCAGCGGACAGAATATGATGTCATCCTGCTCGATATGAATTTTTCAGCGGGAGTAAACATCGGAAATGAAGGATTGTACTGGTTGGGTGAAATTAAAAAAATGGCTCCGGCAACCGAGGTAGTTATGATTACTGCATATGGCGATGTTGAATTGGCAGTTAAGGCCCTCAAGAAGGGAGCAGCCGACTTTATCCTTAAACCCTGGGAAAATGAGAAGTTGGTTGCAACACTTCAATCAGCGTATCGATTAAGGCAATCAAATCTTGAGGTTGCTGAGCTTAAAACAAAGGAAAACTCTCTTAAGAAGGCCATGAATCCTCCTACCAGAGCTATTGTTGGTACTTCACCTGCTGTTCTGAACATGTTGAAGATGATCCATAAAGTAGCAAAGACAGATGCCAGCGTACTCATTACCGGTGAGAATGGAACAGGCAAAGAACTGGTG
>CAYMQP010000310.1:0-4794 GCA_964392505.1 uncultured Bacteroidales bacterium | reverse complement strand
CATGAACACTGTCTCGAAGTTCAACTCCCTTTCCTACAATATTTCTTAAAAAGCAAATTTAAAATAATACCTATCCTACTTGGTGGTCAGTCAGTTGATACTCCTAAAAAGGTAGCAGATATACTTTCACCTAACTTTGGAGGCGAAAACCTTTTTGTAATAAGTACCGATCTCTCACACTACCCGGAATATAACGATGCGCTTAAAGTAGATAAGAATACTATTACTGCTTTATGTTCCAATAATCCCGATGTTTTCCTTGAACAGCTTAAGGATAATGAGCGTAAGAAATATGATAACTTATCTACCAGTATGTGTGGATGGACCTCCGCACTGACTCTGCTTCATATCACTTCTAAGCTAAAAGGAATATCTTACATTCCCATACTGTATCAGAATTCAGGTGAAATTCCAATTTATGGCGATAAATCGAGAGTTGTCGGATATCAATCTGTTGCCATATGTCGAAAAGCGAATTCCGAAAGTGAAAGTGAAGCTCTTTCTGAAGAAGATAAAAATATGTTACTTTCCCTTGCTCGCGATAGTATAGTAAGAAAAATTAAAGCCAACGAACCGGATGTGCATATACATGCCCGTATACTGGAAAAATACCTGAAGCCACAAGGTGCTTTTGTAAGTATTTATGTAAATAAGGAGTTAAGGGGATGCATTGGCAAAATTGAATCGGAAAATCCATTGTATAAAACCATTGAACAAACGGCAGTATCTGCTGCAACAAATGACGTTAGGTTTAAATCTATACAACCTGAAGAACTGGATAAGATGAAAATTGAGTTGTCGATACTGTCGCCGCTCAAGAAAATCAACTCAATAGATGAAATCATTCCCGGTAAACATGGTATATTGATTCGAAAAGGTATTCAATCGGGTACTTTCCTTCCGCAAGTAGCTACCCGGACCGGCTGGAATACCATAGAAATGCTTGAACAATGCGCAGAAAGAAAAGCTGGTCTTGGTAAAGACGGTTGGCAAGATGCTGATATTTACACATATGAAGCATTAATCATATCAGAAAAAGATCAGGATTAATTCACATTATCGATGCTGTAATATACTGTAGAATCACCAGGAGACATATAAAATTCGTATGTACTGTAGAATCCGAAATTAAGCGAATTAAAGTCGGGCGATAATTTAATATATTTCCCCAGTTCAATCATTTCGTATAATCCGGTTTCTTCGACAGATGGAAGAGTATCGTTTTGGATACTTATAAGAACTTCTCGCTCCGTATCGTAGAGAAACCATTTATTAAGCTTGTCAATACCCTCGAATAAAAGAATGGCATCGATATCTTCAACCAAACCATAGTATCCGAACTGATCGATAAGCAGTGAATCGGTATTAAGAATCAATGCATTAAATCGGGGTTTATTGTGAAATCGATTGAATACCACAAGAAAATTATTATTTGCAAGATAGCGTAAAGCATGAATCTGGATGTATTCGGTTGTATTTTTCACACCCGATATAATTTGAGCTATGGAAGCATATTCCGTAAGATTAATGGCCGTTCCTGAAATGAAATTATACACTTCGTTACATGTAATATACATTTTACCATCGTCGGTAAGAAAAGGAGTTCCGTCGGGTCCTCCTCCTCCCCAGCTACTAATAGTTCCAAGATGTTGAATTAATCCATTATCTCCAGCTACCATATAAAACATACTGTTAAACTGGTCGTTCGAATTAAAGGACATTTCAATAATTACACATTTGGCTTTTTTATTGTAAATGACATTATTAACGATATTCAGATTGCTTTCCCTCCATAAATCAGTACCATATAGTATTGAGCTCAAATCTTTCTTTTTATTAAAATTCAAATTGAACCAGAACTGCTCATCTTTTCTGAATTCTAGCGAATAGTTATGGTTGAATCCAATAACAATCCTGTTCCCTTTCGCCGATTTAACTGTATCGATAAGATAGTCGGTAGTATCGACCCAGGTAGTAATGTAAACTTCAATTCCTTCATTAGTAAGGGTATCACACCATACCTGATTTCCAAAGGGATATACCCATACCGTATCACCATATATTATCTCCTGCAAAGATTCTATATGAATTTTTTCAGCAATGCTATTTTTACTTACGTCAGAAATTGCAATGGAATCGGTAATTACAGTAGAGGAATCAATAGGAATTTTCTTTCTACAGCTCACTAGTGACAAAAAGAGAAAAGTGGTATATATAGCATAGTAAATAAATTTCATTCTGAATTTCCTCTGATTTCTTTTTGCCCAAATTAAATATTACAACAATCCAGGTAACGATAAAATCTAAAGTCTATTGTAGAACTTATCTGATTTCCGATATCGCTTGTTTATCCGAATATATAACGTTTTTTCAAGTCTTTTTTAATCTTCCACGTACATGAGAGCCCTTGCTCAAACTTCACCATATCACCTGCTTTGAAATTAATGGTATTTCCTTCTTTATCGGTCGCAGAAGCTTCTCCCTCCAGTATATAGCATGTTTCGGTATCGCTGTAATACCAAGGAAATTCTGACGTTTGTTTACTCCATGTTCCCCAGTCGGAGGTATTATCGATTTCTTCAGGTGTTGGTTTCCAAACTTTCATCATATAGCCAAATTTTTTATCTTGTAAAATTATTGAAATTTATATCGGAATGCGACATTATGAATTAAAACTTGTCGATAGCTCGAGAAAGCTTGCCGATTTTTTGGTAGACGATGTTGGTAATGATCCGGAGCGTTTTAATGAAATGATGCAACTTTCCATGCGGGATGTATATCCTATATCGATGCGCGCTGCCCGCATAGTAACGCTTGTTTCGGAAAAGTATCCCGAGCTGGTTTATCCACATATTTCAAAAATAATTTCTGAATTACACATATTAAATACCGAAGGTGTACTCAGAAGTTATTTAAAAATAATCACTGAATTATCCTATCCTTTCAATGACGATCAACTGGGTATACTCACCGATATGGCTTTTAACTGGCTGACCAATCCAAAGGAAGCAATAGCAATAAGATACTATTCAATTGAAATACTCCTTATGGTTTCAAAGAAATATCCCGAAATTGGAAATGAACTTAAGAGTATTCTCAATGAGTTACTGGAAGACAGTTCCTCAGGCTTAAAATCGAAAAGTATTAAAGTATTGAACTACCTAAAGAAGTTATAATGTGAATAAACAACATGAATAAAACCCGATTTTATTCAATTAATAAAGCATAGGCAAACCATAACACTGGAGCTTGCCCATGAAAATCGCCAGTTACTTTCGGTCGGTTTAGATAATATCGGATATCGGTGCTTTGACCTGTTCCCACACATACATCAGTAATTTTTCCATCAATATTGATATAATCAACTAGTGAAAGCCAAGCTTTCTGATATGCTTCCTTATATTTTTTATCTTTAAGTAATCCCTTTTTAACTCCCACTGTTAATGCATATCCGAACATAGCTGTTGATGATGTCTCCATCCAGGCAGAATCAACATCAATTAATTGCCGCCACATTCCATTGTCGGTCTGATATTTAACAAGTGCATCCATCATTTTTCTGTAACCTGTTAAAATTGTATTATAGTATGGATTATTATCCGGTAGTTCAGAAAGTAATTCGGCTAATCCGGCTGCTACCCAGCCATTTCCTCTTCCCCAGTAAAAAGGAGCATTTTCTCCATGATGGAATAATCCGTTAGGTTGCTGCAATTTCTTTAAATACGCATTTGTTTCCAGTGCAGCTTTTTCTAAATAAATTGTATTTCCGGTTGCCCGGTATGCTTGAACTTGAAGACTATTAATCATCCATATATCATCAATCCAGTAACGGGTTTGGTTTGTTAATCCGTTTGGTAAAGGATTTTCCCATTGCAAATCGGCCAATTCTATTCCCTGTTTAAAAAACACCTTTGAGCCTGTCTGCATATAAAGTTCCAATGGAAGAATACCATATACATTTGCATCGACATGATTTTCCGTATTAACAATACTATCGTTAATAACCTTTAAGTAACGTTTGGCAATTTTTGAGATCATTACAGTATCGTTAAGTAAGCCTGCCAGCTTTGTAGCGCCAAAAGCGGTACAGGCTTCAGCATAATGTATTGCGATAACATGATCTGATATATACATCATAAAATCCCCATGCTTTAATAAATCTTCCATTACCATGTTACCAATCCTTATGGGTGATTTGTGTTCAGGCCAGAATTGATTGTTAGTTTTATTTTGACAGTTTAGAATACTTGCTGTAACTATCAAAAAGCTGATGAATGGAATATATATTTTCATAAGCAATCGTATTAATTACTATCTATTAATTCATCGATTTCATTTAAGTGTAATTTAAAATGCCGGAGATAATCAATAATACCACCACGTAACGATATATATTTATTTGTATCGGCCTCCCATTGATTATCGAGCTTGGAAGTGTCAACATTTCGAATAACATGAATTATGTGCAAATTTGAATGCTTCCAGAGCTGTATCAAATTATGCCAGTCTTCTTCTTCGTAATTTTGAATAGCAATCCACCGATCGTTATTACCATAGCTGGCATAATTAGGAAAATGTAACGGACTCTTCTGATATTGCAAATGTATAATTCGATGTGTATTATTCGAAGCCGAATCGATCATATGCCCCACTATTTGTTTAATATTTCGATTCTGGTTGTTTCTGGGTTCGGTAACGGTTTTCACAGGCAGTTTAATTAATATCTTTTCCCAGTGGCTTATGAGTTGCAATAACTCCTGATTGTTTTGTTCAAATTCGTTCATAGCATTTCTT
>CAYMQP010000309.1:0-4823 GCA_964392505.1 uncultured Bacteroidales bacterium | reverse complement strand
CATATTGTTCAGGAATACCTGAAAGTGAAAAATGCAAAAGGTGTTTTTAAAGCTGCTGAAGATACGATAGAATGGATCATGCGCGGCCCATCAAATGTTGGTGGTCGTACACGAGGCTTGATAGTCGATCCTGCCGATACAACCTATATGACCTGGTATGCAGGTTCGGCATCGGGTGGTGTTTGGAAAACTACCGACGGAGGACAAACCTGGACCTGCTTGACAACCGAACTACCTCTCCAGGCCAATACAACACTCGCTATGGCCAAATCGAATACCGATATAATATATATGGGTACCGGCGAATCATTCGATGGCAGTTTATACACCACTGGTGGTGGTATTTTTAAAAGTATCGACAGGGGTGAAACATGGGAATTGCTTTCGACTACCTTAGGCAATGAAGACTTCAGGTATGTAAATCGTATTGAAGTACATCCTGAAAGCGAAGATACGGTTCTCGCAGCTACGAATACGGGAGTCTTTAAATCGGTCGATGGAGGAACCACCTGGTATCAGACTTATACCTCTACTTATGAAGTGGAAGACCTCGTGGCCGATACCAGTAATTTCAATTATATCTATGCCTCGGAAAACAGAATAGGAATTTTATGCTCGGACGATGCAGGTGAGACCTGGGATGTGTTTTCCGGTATTACAGCAGGATTTGGAAGGATAGAGCTTGCCATTAGTCCGACTAATCCGGCTAAGGTTTATGCCAGTATCGAAATTAGTGAAACTGTTTCTGAAATTTATTCTACTGCCGACCGGGGAGCAAAATGGCAGCGTGTTATTAACAATATCGGACCTGCCTATCCATATCTTAGTGCCCAGGGTATGTACGATAACACCATTGCTGTTCATCCCTTCGATGAAGATATCGTTTTTTGGGGCGGAGTTGACCTTTGGAAAGCTGTATTAAGTGGTGTGTATGAAGAGGGAGAAGGAACTGTTACGGCTTTTCAGCAAATTAATACTCAGTCTTTTCTCGACTTTATACCCTTTACGGGTAATCTGTTTCCGGGCATGAATACCGGTGATATGGAAGAGCCTATCGATCTGCTGGAATCGGATTTTGTTTCCATTGAAATACGTTTTGGTCCCGGACGAACACAAAAAGCACACAGATTTTTCGTTCCCGAAGGTGCAACATCTGGAGTACCCCGCGATAATTATTCCTACCAGGATTATATCGATGTTCCGTTTGAGGTATGGGATGTTACGAATAACAAGCAAATTATGTGTTGTTTTCGCGATCAGGAACGCGATGGAGCTTTTAACCTGTATGAACGAACAGGTGATGATTATGGTGAACTAGGCAGGGAATATATTTTTGTAAATGCAGTAGATTACGATCCCTTTACGCCCGATCCGAATATTGCACAACAGGGAGGTCGTTCTTACAAACTCATATACTTCTTCTGGCCAACACTGGCAGAGGGTGGAACATGGGACCCCGGAAATCTTCCCGATTCAAAAATTTATGTCGAATGGTCGATAGTTCAAACACATCTTGGAGAAATTACCAATGTATCCGATGCTTATAATAATTACGGTGGAAATAATTCCTATAACCAAAGTGCAGGTTTCAACCATACAGCCATTCCCGGATTGCATGCCGATCATCATGAATTGATAATGGTTCCTATTGATGAAGGAACCGAAGAATTCTGGATTGTTAATGCTAACGATGGAGGACTTTCAGTTTCCTATGATGGTGGGATATTGTTTACACAACTACCTAGAAATTACATTACTACCCAATTTTATGGTGTGGCTAAGAAACCATATCGTAATGAATACATCGGCGGTATGCAGGATAACGGTACCTGGCAGTCACCTATCGACGTTGAAGCCTCGCTCGATACGGCATATTTCTTCAGAATAGGAGGAGACGGATTTGAAACCGTATGGCATCATGAAGATTCCAATAAAATAATGGGTAGTATTTATTATAATCGGATTTTCCGATCGTTAACCAGTGGACAATCCTGGGAATCAGCAACCGATGGTATGACTGAGGATGATGGACCGTTTGTTACCCGTTTAACGGCTGTGCCATCTAATAATAATATAGTATTTGCTGTTGGCAGTACAGGTATTTATAAAACAGGCAACTTTGCCAATACCAGTTGGAGGGGAACCACTATAGGTACTGGCTGGACTGCAGGATCTAATACCTGGAACCAGGTGGAAGTATCGTTTGCCAACGAAGAAATAATATGGGCTGGTTCTGGAATGATTAACGATCCTGGATTAGGGATAAATATTAAGTTATTCGTTTCAACAGATCAGGGCGATAGTTTTGATGCTGTAAATAATCCGGATGATACCATTCCTGCATATATATCAGGGATTGCCACACATCCCACAGAGGAAAATACAGCTTATGCCCTTTTCGGGCTTTATGGCTACCCGAAAATTTTGCGTACAGAAGATCTGGGTGCTACATGGGAAGATATTACCCAGGTTGACTCAGAAGGTGAAAGTGCTAACGGTTTTCCCGATGTAGTCTGCTGGTCGTTGTTTGTATTTCCCGATGATATTAACAGGATATGGGCCGGAACCGATATTGGTATTATGGAATCGACCGATAATGGCGATACATGGCATTACCTTACAGGATTTCCTGCAGTGCCTGTATGGCAGATATTTATGCAGGATAACCAGATTGTAGTAGCCTCCTATGGTAGAGGAATACTAACCTATCAGTATGGTGAACCTACTCAACCTCCAAGTGCCATAATAGAAGAACCGCTTGCAAATACTAAGTTTTCGGTTTATCCAAATCCAAGTAGAGGTCAGATTAATATCGTCATGCCAGATGATATTCAATCAGGTGAAAAGAGGATTGAAGTTTATACATTAAACGGGAAACTGGCATACTCACAATCGTTTGTTCCTGATAATGATAAACTCACTATTGATTTATCAGCACTTGAGCAAGGGATTTATATAATTACTATTCGAAAGGATAATGAATTGCTGACCCAAAGGATTATACTGGAATAGAAAAACCTGTTTTAAATATAAAGCTGCTCAATAAACGGGCAGCTTTTTTTGTTTAGTTTCCAGTTTGTATGCGGCGGAATGAATTTTTTTTATTTATTTGTCGCTATTGAAAGAACTTTGAAGTAAAGTTGGGTTGTTTTAAAATGTTTGGTAGATGCTCATTTCTTTGTCAGTCGAAACAAAGAAACGAACCCAAGAAAAACCGAAACTGGCGCTAGCCGGTTAAGCTCATGAGCACTATTGAAAATAAAACAAAGGGCGAATAATCTTGGTTAGCCTAAATCGCATGGACATCCCCTCCGAATAATCTTTTACCTTCTATCTCCCCCACGGGCTCCAATTATTGACCGGGCCAGCGCAGGCTAACCTTGCCTACGCTTATTTTCTTTTCAACTACATATTAGTACCTAAAAATTTTTTGAGCGAAACATAACAGCTTGAAAAAAAGGCTGCTTTTTTAACATTCCTGCGAAAGCAGGAATCCAGTGATTCATAAAAATCTTTTAGGCCAAGTAAATTCACCAAGGGGAAGCCTGTAGGGCTTACATTATTGTAACCCCGGGTATAAACCCGGGGTTAAGACAAAAAGAGAAAAAACCGTCGTATCTGCTGGGTTGTTTTAACGATATTGGATTGTATGCGGCGGAACGAGGAAAAGAACAGCAAAAGTAATAATGAAATTTATGCGATCAATAATGGTATGTCAGCTGGTAATAATACAGTGTCAGCTACCAAAAACAGCGTGTTAGTCGTTAAAAATGGAATGTTAATTCACGAAAACAGAATGTTAGTTGCTGATAACGGAATGTCAACTGCCAATAACATGGTGTCGGTTGCCAATAACGCATTGTTAGAGACCAGTGCTGGAATTTAATGGATACTAACTCTGTGCTCTTCTTTTTTATCACAGTGAATCTCTGTGGTTAAATAATTAGTCATGTTTTTAATTAATTTATATACTCAATAAACGGGCAGCTTTTTTCGTTTAGTTTGAGTCCATTAATGCAACATTTTTTCTAGTTTTGGGGCATACTCGTATCTAATATGATTTTTCCACGATACCGATATTTTCTATTATTTTTTATTTTACTGGTTGGAATAGTCAATATATGGGGGCAGATACGCACTATTACAGGTATTGTGACCAATGCTGCCGATGAACAAACTATTCCGGGTGTGACAGTAGTTGTGCCCGGTACGACCATAGGAACCATTACAAATCTTCATGGTTTTTATTCAATTGAAGTTCCAATGGATGCCGATTCACTGGAATTTCGTTTCGTGGGAATGGTAACTCAGCGGGTTGCCCTATTAGGTCGTGAAGCAATCGATATTCAAATGCAAGCTGAAGTGTATACAGTTGACGAAGTTGTTGTGACAGCCCTTGGAATTTCACGTGAAGCAAAATCGCTGGGGTATTCGGTTACTGCAGTCAATAGCGATGATATTAGTGAGGGGAACAACCGGAGCGTACTTAATGCATTGCAAGGCAAGGTGGCGGGTGTAAATATCACCTCTGCATCAGGAGCACCGGGGGCTTCAACACGTATATTAATGCGGGGGGTTTCTTCATTAACCGGAAGCAATCAGCCTTTATTCGTGATCGATGGTATACCGGTTAGTAATGCGCAATCGGGAAGCATATCCATTAATGGAGGTACCGATTTCGGTAATAAAATAAACGATCTGAATCCCGAAGACATTGAATCGGTATCAATACTAAAAGGTGCTGCCGGTACAGCCTTATACGGTTCGCGAGCGGCCAACGGGGTCATTATTATAACCACAAAAAATGGAACGAAGAATAAACG
>CAYMQP010000308.1:0-4852 GCA_964392505.1 uncultured Bacteroidales bacterium | reverse complement strand
TGACTATTTCGATATGAAGATCAGTCCGCTGAAAACGTGGATAGCAAAAAGAGTAGCACGAAAAGAAATATTAGGATAATGACAACAAATCTGACCTTTAAAGAAAAAGTTTTCTTCGGTATTATTTGTAATGAAAGCAGAGTATACAAACATTGGTATCGGAGATATCTGAATGCAGGGATTGATCTTGAAAGAATACGAAGAGTAATTTCACGAATCAGGAATTGGTATACCTGGTGTTCCGAATGGTCGAAGGAAGGTGAATATCTCGAAGAGCTTGCGAATGAAGCAGTAAAATCCGGAAATAATTATAGTGCCCGCACTCTGTTTCATGAAGCTGCAGGTTGCTATCATGTAGGGCAACATTTCTTTTACATAGATCCGGAGCAAAAAGCGATAGCTGAGGAAAGAATACGAAAGAACTATAAAAATGCAATCGAACTTTACCCGGAGTACGAACGACCCATCAGAATTGAAATTCCCTTTCGTGATACAGTAATTCCGGGTTATTTAAGACTAACCAAAAAGCCCAACAAACCGCTTGTAATTTTTGTGAACGGAATGGATAACCTGAAAGAAATTGAACTGCATCATTATGGTAAAATGTTTACAGAAGCCGGGTATAATACTTTCGCTTTCGATGGTCCCGGTCAGGGCGAAATGTGGAAGGACCTGAAATTTATTCCTGATTATGAAAAGGCAGTAAGCGCCATTATAGACTGGTTCGAAGCAAATAATACGTACAATCTTGATTTGAAAAGGATAGTCACTGTTGGCTGGAGTCTGGGCGGATATCTGTCACCAAGGGCTGCTGCCTGTGATACAAGGATTAGCTGTGCTATTGGAAGTGGAGGGCCTGCTTATGGCCGTAGTTTTTCCAACGAAGGTAAAGTTAATCCGATACTGCTTAAAGGAATTCCGCACGTTTGTGGTGTAGAAACATTTAAGGAATCTAAGGTATGGTTTGATATGGATATAAAATCGGCTCCTGCTATGGATCGTCCTTTATTAATATTTCATGCCGGTAACGACAGGTTAATTCCTGATGGTAAAGAACATGCCGATTATTTTATGGATTGGGCCATTGGGGATAAGGAGTTGAAATTTTATCCTGATGGCGTTCATGTTTGCGCTAACTACCTGGACGAAACAGATGCATATATGATAGATTGGTTATATAAAAAATTGAAATGATGGCATCAAAATTCAGAAAAAGCCCTCCTGTATGTTTGTTCATCTCAATGGGAAGATTACTTACTTGAAAATTTAAGTTATCAAAGCATTACCTTGAGGATATAGTAAAAATGGAAGACGGACAGGAATTCACGATTTTCAGGCATATTATTGCTCACCCGCTAAAGGAGCAGGAAGCATCCTCAACCTTTATCGTTCGTTTTAAATTTGCCCGCTTATCGCATAATGCCAACAGGATTGCTTCCATAATTCCTATGCTACTAATCACGGGCTTCCCCGGTTTTCAAACTAAAATGTACGCAGTAAATAAAGAAAGTGGTTACTGGCAGGGAATGTACCAGTGGAAAACCCAAAAGCACCTGAAGGATTATCTGAAATCGTTTGTATATAAAATGATGAATAAAAGAGCAATAAAAGAAACAATCAGTACCAGAGAATATAGCCATCAGCTATTAATCAACTATATTAATAAAAACAAAATCTCGTGATATGAAGTATTCAAAAATGCTCAGGGAATTATTCTCCGGCATATCTCTTAATGTCGAAGATCTTTTGTTGTTGGAATCATTCCAGATACCTTACCTGCCGGACCGGGTTCCGCAAAAGGAGTTCGCTACACTTATCCGAAAGTACCCTTATATAAAAGATTTCCTTATTTTAAAAGACCGGTCCATTGCCAACTTCCTGACATCGCTATTGAAAGCTAATAAAGAAATAAAGAACGATGAGCTTATCGCTGAATACTGTGACGAAGCAGTTTGGGAAATTGCCGACCTCATCGCATATAATAAATTACCTGAACTGTATGATGAAAAGGCCAAATTCAACTGGAGTATCGATGAAATAATTGAAAAAAAATCCCTAAAGGGAAAAGTAGTAGCTGATGTTGGGGCAGGATCTGGGATGCTTGCTTTCCTCTTGGCTAAATATGCAGAAACAGTGTACGCCATTGAACCTATTTCCAGCTTTCGAACTTTTATCAAACAAAAAACCGTTAAAGAAAATTACAGGAATGTTTATCCTATTGATGGATTTCTTGATTCAATCCCTTTACCTGATAATACTTTTGATATATTATTTACTTCAAATGCTATTGGATGGAATATTGAAAAAGAACTTCATGAGATTGAGCGGGTGGTAAAACCAAATGGACAGGTTATTCATATTATGAGAGTTAATGAAAATGTAACTGAAAACCCTGTACATGAAAAACTTATTTCGAGTGAATGGAATTATGAGTTTCATAAAATTTCAGATGAAAACGGACTAAAATTAAAGTATGTAAAGACTATTATATAATTATTACGTTAATACACGAAACGCTAACAGCAAATTTAAGTAAGCTGGACGAAGGTGATAATTTTAAAGTGAATACACAAAACTAATATAGTATCGGTTCGATAGAGATGTGGCTTGGAAATCCAAGCCTACTCATATTTGCGGACCGTTAATTGCATTTTTAGAAAAAGAATCTAACATATTATTTCGTACATTTATTTCAAAAATGGATTCAATTGATAAGCCATATTATTCACCAAAAAGACTTGAAGCACTAGCTGACGGTGTTTTTACTGTTGCAATGACAATTATGGTACTAGAATTGACAGTTCCGGTTATCACTTTTAATTCAGACAGGGAAATTATTTTACAACTTATTTCAATGTGGCCTAAGTTTATTAGTTATGTATTAAGTTTTTTAGTTTTAGGAGTTTACTGGATAATTCATCATAAAATATTCGATATCATTAAGAGATACACCAGCACACTTGCATGGCTTAATATATTGTTTTTAATGATTGTTGCTCTTATACCTTTTACAACATCATTACTCGGAAAATACTTTTTAGAAACCACAACAACCTTTATTTATGGCATTCAATTATTATTAATGTTTATCTTGGGGTATTCTTTATATTCATATGCCACTTCAAGAATTGAAATTCTATATGAAGAAGTTGATAAAAAGGATGTTAGAGGCGTTAAAGTTATGGGTTATACATACTTTGGCATTTTAATTATTGCCTTGGTATTTTCGTTTATAATCCCGTTAATATCAATAATAATTTATGGTTTGATTGTGCTTGTATTTATTCTTTTTTCTGCAATAAATAAAGATGAATATGTAATAAGTGTGAAATCATTTAAAAAATAATATAATTTCCAATTAACGAATCCAATAATATTAAAAAATGGAAAAATCTGATGTAACTTCTAATAAAAAACTTAACTCAAAAGAAGAGATTATTAGTAAAAGAATTAATTCAATCGGTTGGGCTTTATTTTTTGTAATGCTTGGATGTCTCTGGCTAATTCCTGATGAAACCCTTCCTGAAAGTACCTGGTTAATTGGTGCAGGTATCATAATGATAGGTTCCAATTTTGTCCGCTATCTAAATGGAATAAAAATGGTTGCATTTACCAATATAATAGGTGTTATTGCTCTGGCAGCAGGAATAACTGCTATTTTAGGAATAGAACTACCTGTATTTCCAATCCTGATTATCCTTATTGGATTAAGCATTATTCTGGGACATCTTACGGAGAAAAACCATCTAAGAAATTAATTTTTAAAGGAGGAAAAAACTATGTCTGCACATAGTGATATTTATAGAACTTTACAGAAACACCTGAATAAGATGCCGGTTAGCTTTCCTTCATCCAAATCAGGTGTTGAGATTAGTTTATTAAAAAAAATCTTTACTCCTGAACAAGCAGAAATAGCAATTTATCTTGATTATAAGCATAAAACAGTTGGTGAGATATATGAACAAGTTAAAAATACTGTTGATTCTAAAGCAAAGGTGAAAAAGATTTTAGATGAAACAGTTTCCAATGGAGGAATTTTCAGAAGAAGAAGAGACGGTAAAGAAGAATATGCACTTCTTCCATTCGTATTATGGGGCATGTATGAACATCAATTAAAAAGATTGAATAAAGATTTTTTGAAAGATAGTGGAGAATATTTGATGGGAGAGTTTGGTTTGGAAATGGCAACAAGTACATTACCTAAGATGCGGGTTATCCCTGTTGAGGAAAGTGTTGAACCGGAGCATCATGTATATAATTATGATGAAGCGCGACATTTGATTCAACAAGCAGGTGATCATATTGCAATTCAGGAATGCTTTTGTAAGAAAGTAGCCGATATGTATGATAAGTCGTGTAAAGTAACAAAGAGACGTGAAGTATGCATGTCATTCGGCGATCTGGCCGATTTATATATCGAGGAAGGATGGGCTAGGAGAATAAACCAACGAGAGGCTTTGGAAATTGTTCGTAAAAATGAAGAAGAAGGATTGGTAATAATGCCTGGAAATGAACAGGAACCCAATTTCTTATGCGCTTGTTGCAATGATTGTTGTGGTATGTTAGGTCTAATGAAGAATTTTCCAAAACCGGCCGAAGTAGTCGGCAGTAACTTTTACGCTGAAGTAAAAACAGAATTATGTAAAGCTTGTGGTACCTGTAAAGAAAGATGTCCAATTGATGCAGTAAAAATGAATGGTGTTTCGTCTATTGAGCTAAAACGTTGTATTGGTTGTGGTTTGTGTGTGCCTACTTGTCCGGAGAAAGCCATACACCTTAATGCCAAAAAAAAGGAAGTTTTACCGCCCTTAACAGAGCAAGATCATTTTAATACAATTTTGGCAAATAAAAA
>CAYMQP010000307.1:1129-4880 GCA_964392505.1 uncultured Bacteroidales bacterium | reverse complement strand
CTCTTCAAAAGTGGGTAAGGGTGGTCTTGTGCAATCCACCCCCGTGTTTTCAACATCATAAACAAGAGGGGGAACCTGGGCTGATAAATTTAGAATTCCATATAGGTTTAAAAGAAGAAGTAATATAACTACTTTAATTCCTGCATTCGTTCTCATTGTTGTTATAATTATGGATTAGTATACAATATCATTAATTTGTTATAGGGTGAAGATAAACCTCACTGGTAGGGGCAGGTCGTCACGAATTACGTCGCGTCATTTAAAAATGATGCGTCGTAAAAATATGTAAATAATTTAATTACCGTACGAGGTTATTACAAAATTCTGGGATGAAAAATTCACTGAAAGTTGTGGAATACTATTCATTTTTAAATATATCTTCCGGATCTTGTGAACACTTTTTTAGCACGATACATCGTATCTTGTCCTGATATATTCATATGAGGGCCCAATATAACTATTTTCTTGCGTCTGGTTTATTTTGTTTATTTTTCTCCTGCCAGACCAATATTCTCTGCCACCGTTTTCATTCCAATAATGGTTTCCTGTATAATAAAATCTAGGTCCTTACCCATCATAACAGCTCCCTTTTCAATCACTTCACGGTTGGCACCTGCCGCAAAATTCTTCAAATTCCATTTCTTCTTTACAGATCTTACTTCCAGATCAAAAATGGATTTTGAAGGACGAATTAATACTGCTGCGGTGACTAGTCCTGTCAGCTCATCAATGGTATACAGAACTTTTTCCATAATGTGTACCGGTTCTGTATCTGAGCAAATGCCCCAGCCATGACTCACAATTGAACGGATATAATCTTCTGGCCATTTTTCGTCTTCAAGGATTTTACGCGTCATGGAACAATGTTGATCCGGATATTGTTCGTAATCAAGGTCATGTACAAGTCCGATAACTCCCCACTTTTCTATATCTTCATTATAAATTGAAGCAAAATGTCGCATCACTGCTTCGACTGAAAACGCATGTTTGATAAGGCTTTCACTCTTATTATATCGCATTAGCAACGAAAGAGCATCCTCGCGTGTTGGTATCATAATTGTTTATCTGTTTATTCTGAGTACTTGTGAACTTTGCACAACTGAATTTCATTTTTAGCGATCTATGTTTCAACTTAAGTCTGGGTTCAACTCGTTTACAGCCATAGTTAGACTTACAGGTTTTTTATTATTTTACCTCAAAAACTCGGGGCATCGATTAAAAACAACATGGCGTTTATCACTCACTTTCAATAGTTATGCAAATTACAACTTCCCTGCATGAAAATCAAGGACTCTTAAAGTCTCCCTGTTGCTTCATATCCATATTTGTAGCGCTGGAACTTGTCGAAGCTAAATTCCCACAGTATTTCAACGGGCAGGCCTATATTGTTGTATCGGAAGGTTAATAAAGCATCGAATCCGTCTGCTCCCGTAAAATAGCCTGTTGTGATGGTTCCCATTACATCGTGTTTAAAATCTATAGTTCCTGTCAGCCAGCCGTCAAAGTTCCGGATATAGGCTTTTATCAAATCACCATCCTGGTTGTACAGGTATGCTTCCATCCCTGCCAGGGTATCGGCCCGGGTATATATGCGTTGTATTAGCCGGTTATTTTCGTCGTATGCATAGCTGAACCGTGTAATCTTTCCGTCAGAAGCCTCACGTTCCGAACGCATCAGTTTCCGTTCCGCATCGTATGTATACCATGTAGTGGAAGTAAAACTATCGGAACGAAGGAACACCTTTTTGGTCAGCAAGCCTTTATCGTCGTACTCATACAACGAGGGGCCGCCAAGTTCATCGTTAAAGGTATACTCCTCATGGCTTATCCGGTAATTATCTCCACATGTTAAAAACGGACCGGAATAGTAATTTTTCCCCCGGTCGGTTCTCTCGTAATGGAACGTGAACGATTGAAACCATAAGCCCTGGAAATCCCAGTATTCTTTTGCCAGGTTGTGGTTTTGGTCGTATTCATAGCTAACGTTGCAAATAACTTTATCGCCGCGTATCAGTATGGCACCTTGTCTCTTCTTCTGTTCGTTGCAGGTATACGTGAGCGTTCCGTTCAGCCATCCCTTATGGTTATTGAACTCAGCCTGTTCAATACCTTTATCGGTATACTTGTACAATGCCGATCCGGTAACACCGTCGGACCTGTAAAAGCGTTCCGATACCTTATTACCCAATGAGTCGTAGGCGAAACATTCAAAAGAGGTCATGGTATCGGAAAATTCGCGGTAAGCCGAAATTAACCGCCCTTTCGAATTGTATTCGTAATAGTTTACGGAGCTTCGACTTTTATCGTCCAGTGTCCAGAATGCCTTTATGAGCCTGCCGGTTTCATCATATTTAAAAAGGGTGAAGGCTATTTCGCCGTTGGCATTTTCATATTCCTGTTTTACGATATGGAAGTTAGGTGCCGCATCGCCAAATGGCTGGGCACAGAGTTGACTGGTCAGTATGAATGCAACCAGTATCAAGGTAAAATTATTCACGGTTTATCGGTTTGAATTCATGTGTTTAAGATGCTGCAAATTACGATTTCTATGTGTGTGCACATGGAGAGTCTATGATTACTCTTTATTGCCAATCGTACAATTGAAGTATTTCAGCATCAGTTAGTGCACGATCATAAATTACCAAGTCATCAATCTCGCCTTTAAAATAACCATAAGAACTAATTAAACTTTTGCCAATGTATAAAGTTTGATCATTATTATTAAAAATCATTTCAGGGCTATAATTACTTGAATTACGGCGTTCTCCTTCGAAGTAAGTAACTGTTGAGGTTTCTGTATAAGCTACAGCTATAAAGAAATACCTTTTTTCAAACCAAAAATCTCCTCCTATATCTATCCCATGTTCTATTTGCGTATCAGGATCCCTTGTGGTGAAATAAAAAGAAAATGCACCAAACACAGTTACTGTAAAACCATTTCGCGATGTATCGGCTTTCGATAAAATAACGCGCTCAAAATTTTCATCTGAATAAGGAATTCTCACCCAAAGGCATATCGTGCCCTCATTGCTATTTAATTCAGTCGAATTCGGAATTTCTATAAAATCGTCCACTCCATCAAATAAATACGAACCGATTGTATCATTAAATCTGTCAACAGATGGTGTTGGTCCGTAAATAATCCCGTTATTATTATTACCACTAAGATCATTTGCATCACCATTAAAAGAATAGTAGGCTACTAAACCATCACTAATAAAACCTGAATAGTCTTTGTAGGTTTTAGGTTCATTACTATCGTTATCTTTTTTTTCACATGATGCAATGACAAGTAAGAATAAAATAATTGATGCTAGTTTAATAAATGTATTCATGTTTTATTATTTAGATGACTGTATATCTTTTTGATCCAAACTTACCCAAAGATAAATTTTTTGTTTTTAGAGAGTTTATTTTTCATCCTGCACTGTATTCAACTCATTAGTAACAATAACTCAAATTGCTTATTTATTGGTGTTATTCATTCTTCGTCATACAAATTACAACTTTGCAGGGGTAAAGTCAAAGGGGCGACCTTCATCCCGAAAAATCTGGATGAAGGTTGAGAACTGGATATAATTATTTCTAAGTGGATTTAATGCTCAGAATATATGATAAATTGTTATTTGCATGCTAATCACCTATCAAAATATAACAGGTTTGAAAAAATATATACACTATTGAAAACATAATATTCGGCTGTTATTTTTATACTTTATTTATGGGCTGATAAATAGTGCAATAAATTGTA
>CAYMQP010000307.1:0-1119 GCA_964392505.1 uncultured Bacteroidales bacterium | reverse complement strand
TCTAATATATTTATATACTTCCAATTTATACCACCATCATTTGTTATAAGTATGACTCCCTTGTTTCCAACAATCCATCCCTTGTTCTGAATAAATTGAACATCGTTTAAATCCACTAAAGTACCGGATCTAAGTTTTTCCCAAGTTTTACCTCCATCTTTTGTTTTTAGTACGATACCATTATTACCAACCATGTAACCTGTATTCTTATCAATGAAATAGATTGAGTTTATTACATCTATCAATGGAACCTCATAAGAAGTCCATGTTAATCCGCCATCCTCTGTATATAGAATTTCTTTTGCATAAATATCACCTATAACATAACCTTGCAAAAGTATCCATCCGATATTCTTATCAATAAAAAATATATCTCGCCTACCATATTCGCGAATTAATTTATGCATGTCCGAATTTCTTTCTATCCAATTTGCTCCCTTATCAACTGAATTAAATAATCCTCCGGTAATTCCTCCTTTAAGCCATATCCAATCATTTGGATTTATGAAGAAATAGTTTGATCCAATAAGAGTATTATGAATAGTACTCCAACTGATTCCACCATCGTGTGTTGATAAGATCATGTTTCCATATATTTGGTCAATACCTATCGCATATCCCTCTCTTTCATCTTCAAAAAATAATTCCCCTTTACAATATTTACAGTCTTCTGATGACCAATTTATACCACCATCAATTGTTTTGAGTATTCCTCCACCTTCTTCAGTTACCCAGCCATTTAGAAAATCGGAAAAATAGACATTATTAATATCAGAGTATGTTGGCTTTAATCTATATCCTGACACGATCATATTTTTTGAATGATAAATTTCCCATTCCTTTTTTTGAAAAGTCAAGTTATTACCTCCATCTTCAGTTCTTAATAATATGCCATTATCTCCCGCTATCCAGCCATGTATTCCGTCTGGTAAGAAATAAATATCATTTAAATTTGATGTTAACAAGGTTATAAAAGACGGTTGATTACAATGTAAAAAGATTGCATCATATGAATCTAATTTTTGAACATTATATATTACTTGTTTAGGTTCTGCTATGAAATTCATAGCATAACCCGTTGTTTTAAAATATTCATATAATTCTTGCTCGACTTTGAAG
>CAYMQP010000306.1:0-4907 GCA_964392505.1 uncultured Bacteroidales bacterium | reverse complement strand
GGCGATCATGCCACGAACAGTTCCAGCCGGCAAACCGAATGTTTCCTTTTTATATGGATTTTCTTCAGGTACTGAATCTATGTCTTCCTGGGAGTAAAAATCGCCTGTTCTTTTACTTTCGCTTGCTTCGTATATTTTATCCCATTCTTCCTCGGTAAGGCCAATATTAATATTATAATAGTAAATAGCCCATATGAAGTAAGAAAGAAAAACGCATGCCCAAATTAATATTATTGCCATTCCAATGGCTTTATATATAGCACACTCGCCACATTCACTGTTTTTTATTATTGCATAAATTCCCCAGATACCAACCAGTAATGTTAATGCTATGATTACTCTGATCCCATAGAAAAAGAAATAATACATTGAATCGCGTTCCCTGCGTTTTAACATTTTAATATTTCTGCGAAAGAAATAAATGAATACCACACCTGCTGAGGAAACCAGTGCCAGTATCAAATAAAGAATATTGTTCTTTTCTGCATATATAAAACGATGCAGAAAAACCAGGGTTAATACTATCAGCACATAAATAATACTTTGCTGAAGTGTTTTTACAACAATTTTATTTTTCATATTACCGTAAATTTTCAATGCTCTTATCCAGAGATTTAATAAATTTTATTACCAGCTGTATTCCTTTTTTGGAAAATCCTATTATGGGTCCGGCCAGACCAATAATCCATAGCCAAATCTTCTCCAACAGATCGGGCCTGTAAACGATAAATACAATGGTTAAAGTAATAATAGCAACGACTATAAGTATGATGGCGCGTTTCATTATAACGTAGGGCTAAGGGTTATGAAATGTATTAATTATAATTAATTTTTACAACTAAATCGTTAAGAAATAGGTGTAATAACTTAGTGTATAACTAGGTCTACTGTAAGTACTATCCAATTTATAAATATTAGCTCCGGTTGCGCTTTATTACTTCTTATTGATCACGCATTATGAATAGGTATATCAAAACAATAACATTGCATGAAAACTCTTATAAAAGCGAGGAAGAGAGGATGGAAATAAAGAAACTTTAATGACTAAAAATATTTCTATTTAACATATCAATGGTTTACACGATAAGCGCTACAATCTAAATGAATTCATCGATATTTCAATATTTCCATCGGTTAGCCAGGTATACAAGCGACAGCATCACGGGTACTTCAACCAGGACCCCTACAACAGTTACCAGCGCAGCAGGCGATTCCAGCCCGAAAAGGGAAATAGCCACTGCAACGGCCAGTTCAAAAAAGTTACTTGCCCCGATCATAGCGGCCGGAGAACAGATGGCGTGGGGTAATTTTAAAAACCTGCCGCCAAACCATGCAATAGAAAATATAAAATAGGTCTGGAAAATCAAAGGAACAGCAACCAATACAATTATCAAAGGTTTTTTAATAATGGTTGTTCCCTGGAAAGCAAATAGTAATACCAGAGTACTCAGTAATGCAATGATTGAAACAGGTTTGAATTTTGGTAAAAATACATGCTTAAACCATTCTTCACCTTTGCGCTTGATAAGCGTTTTATGAGTGATATAACCTGCTAACAGGGGAATTACAACAAACACTACGATACTTGCAACTAATGTATCATAAGGAATGGTAATATTTGTTATACCCAAAAGTAGTCCCACAATCGGGATAAATGCCACCAGGATTATCAGGTCGTTTACCGAAACCTGTACCAGAGTATAATTGGGGTCGCCATCGGAAAGGTAACTCCAAACAAAGACCATGGCCGTGCAGGGAGCGGCACCCAGCAAAATAGCACCTGCGATATATTCCCCGGCTTGTTCTGGCATTATAAATGCAGTATATAATTTTGAAAAGAAAATCCAAGCAAAAAATGCCATGGTAAACGGTTTTATCAACCAGTTGACTATCAGGGTAAGGATTATTCCTTTGGGTCGTTTACCTACGTTCTTTATGCTTGAAAAATCGACCTGGAGCATCATAGGATATATCATTAACCAGATTAATATTGCCACAGGAATGTTAACCCTGTATATTTCAAAGTCGCTTAAAATCTGAATGCCATCCCCGGCAAAATGCCCTATTACTATTCCTGTTATGATACAAATGGCTACCCACAGGGTAAGATATTTTTCAAAGAATCCCATTTGTTTTTTCCGGGTCATGTGATCTATAATTGAGGCTGAATTTGTTCACTATATAACTTGAGAAATGCTTTTTTAATTTCATCCCGTATCCTCCGGAATTCCCGCATAATATACTCATCGGTTCCGGTAAGCTTTGACGGATCTTCAAAACCGATATGCAGGCGATGGTTGACTTTGCCCAGAAATGCCGGGCAGGTTTCGTTGGCATGATCGCATACGGTTATCACGTAATCCCACTCATCTTTCAAATATTCATCGACCCGTGCTGGTGTATGCCCGCTAATATCAATGCCCACTTCGTGCATTACCTGAATGGCCTTCGGATTTACCTGTTTTGCCGGTTCTGTTCCGGCAGACTGCACGGTAATTTCCTCATTGAATGATAGTAAAAAGCCATGCGCCATCTGGCTACGGCAGCTGTTACCCGTACATAGTATCAATATTTTCATCTTACTTTCTTATGATCATTAACAATTGGTTTCACACCCGATGGTCATGGATATCATGTCGTTAAAAAAATCGTCAAACAACTTCTTATATTCCTGGATTTTTAAAGCACTAAGGCAGTAATTGATTTTCAGTCCGTCAATTTCGCCATGGATAAGGCCAAGTTCTTTAAGTTCCTTCAAGTGCTGCGAAACGGTACTACGGCTTAACGGCAACTGATCGGAAATATCGCCCGATATACAGGTTTTGGTTTCTGCCAGGTATTGCAGGATTGCCAGCCTTGCCGGGTGTGATAATACTTTGGTAAACTTCGCCAGTTCCTGAAGTTCCCGGGTAAATACTTCTGTCTTTATCATCTCATTATGTTTTATGTCGTGAAAATACGACATAGTTATATAAAAAAAGTTAAAGAAGTATTAATTAAATGTTAAAAAGGAACAAATAACATACATTTCAAAACAATCCAACTTAACCTCATAACTCAAGTAATAATAACATACATACCAAAAAGAACTATCGCGATATAGAGGAGAGCTCACTGGCATACCATTAGGCAGGCTAATTTTTATAAACGACAAAGTCGGAAGGCTCCGCCTTTAGTATTGTATTCTAAAATTTATTATTGGATTACTAACTTTAAAAAATAGGATATCATAATAGTACAGGGTACTTACCATTTTATAGCTTATTCTTTTCTCTCTACTATGTAACTTCCAAACTTATTACCTGCAACTTTACTCCATATTGTATTACTATTCCGATAAACTATTCTTTTGCATTCGTTATTATATTTATATTTTATACTATGAACCTAAGCTGAATTTATTCCTTGATAATCCTGCTAATTGTTGATGTACCGCTATGTGTAATTTTGAGCAGGTAGATACCCTGTGGTATATTAGCTAAAGAAATATTTTTCATGAAAGCACCAGAATTTTCAGTTATTACTTTACTCCCTGTTATACTGAAAAGTTCAACCGTATAAGGGTTGTTTATTTTGGTTTTTATATTTATATGATCAGAAGCTGGGTTGGGGTATATAAAAAAGTCACTCTTAGTTTTTATTTGTTCAGGACTGCTCAGGGGTATATCACCAAGTTTTTTTAATTGCTTACTATCATAATCAATTACCCATAAATTCCGGTTATCATACGCAATACCCGAAACATGAAAATCTCCCAGATATAGGCTTCTGCCGGAAGTTATCATGATATCGTCTGCAAGTAGTGGATAGATTTCATTATTTCCGGCCCACACCGTATCGTTAATAGTTACAAGATTTTCATATAAGGGTATATCACCCAAATCAGTTGTCTCATCGGTTTTAAAATCGGTTCTAAGAATTCTGAAAACACCACACCAGCAGTAGGCCCAAACTGAATACATGGCAGAATCCACACAGCACAGATCCTGGCATTGATACCCGGCTTCAAAAACTTCGGGTATCTGAATAAGAATCGAATCCATTTCCTGTCCATTGGTTTTGTCGATTTTTTTTAGCCAGTCCGACTGATCGGGAATAATCCATAACCCGTCTTCCATGTATTCAACACTGGTTAGTCTCACAGTTTTAATTGAATCGAGGCATACGCCTTGCGGAGTGATTTTATATAGTAATCCGTCGAGGTGTTCGCTTACCCAGAAATTGATGTTATCGTATGCTAAATTTAAATCCGAAGTAGCAACTTTATAAGGTATTTCAAATGCCAGCTCGGTAACTAATGTGTCGGTTTGTGGTTTTACATTTACAGAAATAAAAAAGAGAATTACCAGGAATACTGTTGTTGTTTTCATCTTTTTCGTTTTTATAAGTAGATGCATTACCATGCAGTATAGTTGCGTTTTGGCTAACAGTAGTTTATTTGATATAATACACTTACATAATACAAAGGGTAGATGGGTCAATTCGAATCGGGATATTTTCAGTAGTAATGACTATGACAGGAGTTTGCACCAATCAACTGGGGAATTTTGCCAAGCGGGAAGTACGTTCGGTAGCCATTTGTTTAGCCATCTGGTGACAAAACTCCTGATTACTGTCTCCTGAGTGGCCCTTGATCCATTTTAGTTCCAGGAGTTTTCCCTGGCTCAGCTTATCAAGATTTTGCCATTGTGCTGCATATCTCACCTTTCGTCCATAAGCCATCTGCCAGTCATTTAGTCTCCAGAAATGGATCCATTGCGCAAGGCCGCGGATTACAAAGCGGCTGTCGGTATTTATCTGGATTTTCTCAACCGGGCAAAGTCGTTTCAATCCTGCCGTAACTGCAAGCAGTTCCATTAAATTACTGCTTCCGCCAGGAAAAGAGGCATGGAATACCACAGGTTCAC
>CAYMQP010000305.1:0-4912 GCA_964392505.1 uncultured Bacteroidales bacterium | reverse complement strand
GGGTAAACCTGGTTGCTTTGTATTCTGCGGAACAAACCCATTATAACAAATCTAACGTTCGAGCTAGGGATATTCCCAACCCGGATTTCCAATACTTTAATCTCGGACAGGCTACCGGAGAAGTTGCTTTTCGCATTGGTGATGATGTTTTTGGTGATCCTTATCAGGACTATCAGTTGAGCGGTTTGATTTCATGGATGGGACGCGCTATGTATTCCTTCGACAACCGATACATGATAATGGCTAGCCTGCGCTCCGATGGTTCTTCAAGACTTGCCGAAGGACACAAGTGGCATACCTATCCTGCTGTTTCAGCCGGATGGAATATCGGCAACGAGTCTTTCATGGAAAATGTAGATATTATTAACTTATTGAAACTTCGTGTGGGATACGGTGAAACCTCTAACCAGGCTGTAGATCCCTATGCGACACTCGGAGAACTGACAACAAGGCCTTATAACTTTGGCGATGAATTTGCTACCGGCTACTATGTGACAGGACTTACCAACAATGAATTAGGATGGGAATACTCCAAAACCTATAACTACGGAGTGGATTTCTCCATTCTGAACACCCGCCTTTCCGGTACGGTTGAGTACTATGTAACAAATACAAAAGATATTCTGCTGGAGGTTAGTCTGCCTCGTACTAGTGGTGTTGAAAACGTCGTACAAAATATAGGAGAAACCGAGAACAAAGGAGTGGAAATTAATCTTAGTGGGAGAATCCTGGAAAATTTCAAAGGTTGGACATGGGATATGGGCTTCAACCTGTATAGCAACAAAAACACTTTAGTGGCCCTTGCTTCGGGAGTTGAAGAGGATAGGGCCAACTGGTGGTTTGTTGGTCATCCGATCAATGTAATCTATGATTGGGAATATGACGGACTTTGGCAGGAAGATGAAGCAGATGAACTGGATTTATATGAATCAGGAGGTAATGTGGGTATGATTAAAGTGAAATATCACGGGGAATATAACGACGATGGCACACCAGTGAGAAGGATAAATTCTGATGACAGGGTGCCTATCAGTGTAGATCCAAAATTCCAGGGCGGTTTTAACACTAATGTATCCTATAAAGGATTTGACCTGAGTGTAGTCGGCACCTTTAAATACGGTGGAGTGCTCATCAGTACCCTGCATTCTGCATCCGGTTACCTGAACATGTTAACCGGCCGGAGAAACAACGTAGATGTAGACTACTGGACACATGAAAATACCGATGTCAGGTATCCATATCCTGATGGTCTTATAAGTGGAGATAATCCAAAATATGGCAGTACCTTGGGTTATTTCGATGCTACGTACCTGAAGATACGCACCATAACACTTGGTTATAGCTTCGAAGGGTTCGACTGGATAAAAAATGCGCATATCAGCAGGCTGCGGCTATACTTTACCGCACAGAACCCATTTGTTATGTTCTCACCCTTGCATTCTGAATCAGGTTTGGATCCTGAGTCCAACTCTTATGCTGATGAAAATGCAGCCGTAACCACGACTTACCAGGAACGTTTGCTTACCATAGGTACTAATACGCCTGCATCACGCAACTATTTGATTGGTATTAATGTGACATTCTAAAAAGACAATGATGAAAAAATTAAATATAAAAACTCCACTTGTAGCGACATTAATGACTTTGTTCATTATATCGTGTACAGATATTCTGGAAGAAACACCGCGCGGTACTTTTACTTCTGCATTCTTTCAAACCGAACTAGGTGTTCAGGGAGGAATAACTTCCTTGTATGCCCACCTGCGCTGGATCTACGGTCAGGCATATTACTTTAATGCTTGCCTCACCGGTACTGATGAAGCAACATGGGGTCAGAGTGCTGATCTAAACTTCTTACAATTTGACTATACCGATGTGGGCGATCTCACAACCAATAATTTTCCATCTTCGATCCCATGGACAGAAACCTTCCCTTTTATAAATACGGCAAGCGGAATTATAGAAAATGCCTCTGTAGCGGGATTATCGGATGCATTGATTGCGGAAGCCAGATTCTTCCGTGCGTTCGATTACTTCTTATTGGTGCAACTTTATGGAGGTGTGCCTCTGGATTTGGGGGCAGGTAACCTGGCATTCAACACTGCACCAATCAGATATTCAATACGGAATACCGTACCTGAAGTCTATACTATAGGAATTTTTCCGGATTTAATTCAAGCAGCGGAAGATTTACCGGCTGAGCCTCGTGTTACCGGCGGCGTGACTCAAACAGTTGCCCGTCTTTATCTGGCAAAAGCTTACCTGACTTACGGATGGTGGCTGGAAAACCCGAATGATATTCCTACATATCCGGAATGCTCTCGGGTTGATCCTGATGGGCACAATCCTGCATGGTATTTTCAGCAGGCATATGATGTAGCAACAGCTGCTATCGACGATCCCGGTCCTTTTGGTCTGCAGCCAACCTATTATGATCTAACCCTGGCGCAGAACGACCGCAATAATGAACAGCTGCTATATGCCGACCACACTGAAGCAAGTGAATTTTATAATGATGCTCCTCTTGATTATGAAGGAGGTGGATCCCCTGCTAATTTTGCAGTTTGGATGATGACATGGAACTATACTGAAATCACCAGTAGTGATAGTAGTACAGCATGGAATCCTGTAAATTCAGTTCAACGATGGGCTGAGCAGCATCTTGGACGTCCCTGGATACGTATGGCCCCGCCTATCGGTGTATTTACCAATACTTTCGCTGACAAAACAAATGATTCCCGTTACGACGGAACCTTTACCACTGTATATCGTGCCAACTATGATATAGCGGGTATAGAAGCTCCTGTTTATAACGCGCACTTTATGGAAGTTTATCCTCAAGAACCCATACTCACCTTCCTGGATGAAGAACCTGCAACAGATATTGATTACTCAAATGATCCCTATGCAAGTAGTGTAGGCGCAGGAATACTTCCCGGGAGAGCAGATTTTGTCGTAAATCCGCAGGGTATTAGCAGAATTATGTTCCCGGGACTTTATAAGCAAGGTACCTACCGCACCGATAATGGCGATGGGTATGGAAACCCAAATGCCGGTGTTACCCGTCCTTTTTACATTGCCAAATTCTCGGAACTTTACTTTATAGCAGCCGAAGCCGCTGTGAAAGGTGCTACTGGTAGTGAAAGTGCAAGAGACTTAATTAATGTAATACGTGCACGCGCAGGCGTTTGGCGCTGGGATAATAACGGTGCTGTCGAGAAAATTGAAGACCATAGTGCTGATATGATCGCTGCTACACCTGCTACTATTGACATCGATTATATTTTAGCTGAGCGTTCACGTGAATATTTTGGCGAAGGTTATCGCTGGTACGATTTAGTACGTACGCAGAAATGGAACGAATATGCTGATGAATACACCATTTGCGGAGAAAATAAAGGAGATCATACCCCCGTCACTTATACCCGTGATATTCAACCTTTTCACTATCTTCGTCCTATTCCACAGAGTCAGATAGATGCTTTGGAAATGACCGAAGAAGAATTAGCTGCATATCAAAATCCGGGGTATTAGTGATAAATGATGACGAAGGTTAAAATAATAACCGGTTTAATTTACCGTTTGCGAGGTCTCTCGATTTGACCTCCAAGTAAATAAAAATAAAAGAGGTTGTCTATAAAATGTGACAGCCTCTTTTGTTATTTAGTAACAACAATGTGAGTCAATTATTTACTGTCAAGGTAATCATTCCAACGTTTAAAATTCCTTTCTTCCCAATCCATACTATGATAGGCGTAACTCGCAATTAAAGGTAGCACTGCAGTGGCTTCAGCATAAACCATCTGTTCGTAAATAACATCAACTTTTCCCCACGAACTGGCTTCCTTAAGCGTAGAGGATGAACAGGCTCCGTCGCGTACATCGGCAACGGTTATTTGTATGGCATATTTATGCATAGGCACTTCTTTTCCTAAAATCTCGGCGCATACAACCGTATCCTGGGCAAAATTTTTCGGTACTCCACCGCCTATCATAAAAAGTCCTGATACAGGAGAATCCATTTTGATTTTTGTTAATTCCCGTAAATCTTTTACCGAGTCGATCGAAACATGCTTGCCAGGATTTTCCCATTGATGTTTTACCAAACCAAATCCGGCACTGCTATCGGAGAAAGCCGGGCAAAAAATGGGCACACCTACTTCAAATGCTGTTTGTATCAGGCTATCTTTTATTATTGAATGTTTTTCAAGGTATTTTCCCAGTTCAATAATAAATTCACGCGGTGAATAGGGGCGTGGTTCAAGGGAATCGGCTACCTTTTTAATAGTCATATCGCATTCCTGCAATTGCTCTTCGTCAATAAAAGTATCGTATATGCGATCGATATATAATTTCCGGAGTTGAATATCAGATACATCAGTCCGGCCAATATAATGTTTAAATCCTAACGCTTCAAAAAAATCCATATCGATTATCGAAGCACCAGTAGCCACAACCACATCTATCATTTTATTCCGAACCATATCGACATATACTTGCATGCATCCTCCAGCACTTGTACTGCCTGCGAGGGTGAGAATATTGGTACATTCTTTATCCTTTATCATTCTTAGCAATATATCGGCTGCACGTGCTGTATCGCGCGAAGTAAACGACATGTCGCGCATGGAATCGATGATAGGAGTAACATCAAAGGCTTTAATGTCGATGTGCTTAACGGTGCTTTTCAATAGATCGCTTTTTTTCATAACACATTTTTATTAAAATGTTACTACATAAAACAAAGACCACTTCCTTAAAAGTACAGAATAAATGTAATTAAGGAAGTGGAAATATTAAGATTTGAATTAAGGTGTGCCTTTTTTCACCTTTATTCAATTGGAGTTATTACGATATCATTGAATAATTGGGTAGAAATAGTTGGTGAAGCACAAAGCTACGAGAGCCGTAC
>CAYMQP010000304.1:742-4920 GCA_964392505.1 uncultured Bacteroidales bacterium | reverse complement strand
GTCCAAATAATCGCAACATGTCCTCGTGCGAACACTGAGGAATTATTTCTATTTGAATACCCGTTGAATTTGAAACTAGTTCTGCAGCAATTTCAACATCTTTATTCGCTGAATAGATCGCTATTCGATACTCTTGCAGGATTTCAGCACATAGGGCAATCGCACGAAGCCCAACCAGAGCCCTACCACTCCAGCCTTGATATCCCTTGAGCAAGATCATCTTCCTGGCAGATGTCGGACCTTTTTGTCTGAATTGTGAGACATATTCCAGATCATAACTGCCTGTATTAGGTAAAACAGGTAGAACCTTGCCTTTGAACCCCAATTCCAGCGCTAGCTGTACATCACGGTGACACTCGCAAGAATAGTAGTCGCATTTCGATAAGATTTCTTTAATCGTTTCGATGTGTCTTGATAATCGACCGAATAAATAAATATCGCTTCCCCAGTTTGTGGCGATCCATGGTGGGAAGTTTTTTCCAAATTTGTTGCGGGCTGCTAAGGTGAGATAACCCGAATGCTGGAACTCGAGTGAATGGATGACATCTGGTTTCACCCTTCGAATGGTTTGTACAAGCCAATAAGAACGATTGGTTAATTTGAAATGTGCTTGTTGATGAGAGCCTCTCCTCTGCTTCAGCCATATACGGATGGTCTCAGTTATTTCAAAAAAATATCTGAATATACCGGTTGGGTGTGATTTTACAGTTTTTGGAATAAGATAAGATCGGGTTTTGTAAGAAGGGAAAAAATGCACATCATAATTCGGATTGGACAATTGTTTTATCCATCGGACTGTATGCAGACTATTTGGCATGGCCACAAAGAGAATCCGCATTTCTAAATATTTCCCTTGAGTTTGAGAAGGTCTTGGAATTTGAATCTCGCTGATTCCAGGTTGAAATCAACAAATGCACGTACTCGAGCATTATTCATTACCGTGTTTCGTAAGTCATTATCCTGTAAAATCTGTAATAAAGCTTTTACCAATACCTTCGGTTTATTCTGGTCAACAACTATACCACAATTATATTTTTTAAAATACCAGCTTACGAATGAATCAGCCGGAGCATGTACCAAAATGGGTCTACCGCTTTCTAAATATTCACCCATTTTACCAGGTGCTGATGTTTTAATGACTTCTACTATCGGAGAATTGAATGCAAGCGGTAGAAATAATATGTCGGCTTTATGCTGTGCATGAACGACAGAACGCTGGTTTACATGTTTGTGTAATACAATAGGTCCAATAATTTTTTCCCGTTCAAGATCAGCTTTTAACTGTGAAGTATAAATATGTAACATTATTTTTGGGTCGGTAATTTCTTTGATTGCTGTTACAAGATTTCGAAATGAATCATAGTGTGCATGATACAATGACCCAGTATATACGATTCTAATTGTATTTTTTTCCTGAGGTTTGCGTATCGTATTTGTTATTTTATCCTTTGAAATTTGGAATGGATTATGTATAACAAATGGTTCTATCTTATATTTTTTTTATATTCACTACTTAAAAACTCATTAGTAACGATAACACCAGCCGCACCTTTCAGCACAGCTGGTTCAATGCAATGGGCAAAAAAACGATGAATTCCTTTAATCCATTGATTTGAATAATAGTCAAATATATATGCATAGAATGGAACCTTTAACTTCTTACTGACAATGTACCCCACAGGCAAATCTATGAGATCACCCGAGCATGAGAGTACAGCCCCACAGTTCTCCTGGTAAGCTATTTTTGTAATCTGACGTACGCGAATAACGACCTGTACGATTATTCTGATTAAAAACAATAAAGAATATCTGCTTGAACCCTTTATATATGATTCCTCTCGGAGTTTTATATATTTTCCCCGTAATTTTAAGCTCTTTTTTTGTTTGTTGATAGTTGCAGTATAATCCAGTCGTGAAAACAATATATAGCTATCTGGTTCCCACTTTTGAAGTAGACGATAGAGGGCTACAGCCTGACCGGAGGGTGAAGGTGGCAATACATGCGAAATAATTGCGATTTTTTGTTTATTAAATAGATTGTTATGTGAGTTTTCTTTTTTAATAGAAGTCAATATATATCATACTTTGTTTTAAATATATTTTTTAAAACTTAATTAATCTTTTATTAAACTTTCATAATATTTAATTATTCGATTTTGAGTCTTTGGCCGATCCGCTATTTTTCTAATGAGAATTTTATTTCTTTTTGTTGCACCATCGATGAGATCGTTATCAGTCATTGCGCGATAGATGGCGTTGGCAATCTCGTTCGGATAAAGATTTCTCGCAAATATAACATTTTTTTCATTCTTAACCATCGACTTTATAGTTTCAAGAGGAGAAACAATTGGAAGTGTCCCTGTGGCCATTGCTTCGTACATTGTATTCGGAATTCCGTCAATCAGAGAAAGTTCAATCATTATCCGTGATTTCAGCATTAATTCCAATAATTCAGGATGTGATACGCTATCCATTATATAAAATGATCTACGAACGTTATGTGGTAATGTCCAATACCATTGACGAATATCAGGTGAAGATGAAAGCATATATATCTTACAGGGTTGAATTGTCCGCCAAGATATTTTTAACGCTTCAAGAACTGATAAACCTTTTGACCAAGGGCAGTCATATGCTTTTGTCCAAAGTATATTCCTTCTTTTCGAAGGTGGGTCTTTCCAAAGGCTTAATAGGTGTTCCACTTCAATACCACCATCTCTAGGAACAGCGCCCAAAGATGATATTTGTTTTTTGGTTACTCCCATTTTTTGAGCCGTTCTATATATTTGCTCATTATCACTAATCAGCTGATCACACTTTTTTAAAATTATACTGATATCTTTTTTAATATTTGTATTCATTAAAAATATCATGAAATCATTGTTGTCATTTAGTTGTAAAACCCATTTTCCGATATTTGAAAGCTTGTAAGTTTCACGAACTTGATTATATAATAAGCCTGCAGGGAACAATCCAAAAGTATGAATGATGTCAGGTTTCCATCGCTGTACTACTTTTTCCAAAGGTGTTTTTGAGAGGCTTTCAATACCTGTTTGCCAACAAGTTTCAAATGGATTGAAGAATCGTCGTTTCAAAAAAGAAAGTTTCAATAGCGTAGAATATTTTTTCTTATCTTTTATAAGATTGTTATTTACATATATTCTAGTCCACCAGTTTTCAGATTTAACATTGCTAGAAAGTGGAAAAAAAATTATATTCAGATGATAAGGATTCAATAAACTGATCCATGATTGAATATTAGTGTTCTCAGCCAATCCGATAAATAGTATTTTTATTTTATCAGATAATTGATCTCGGTAATTACAATTTCTTTGTATTTTTCGTTCCATGAATTCAAATATTCTCTATTAATCTATGGGTGACGTACAATATTTATCCATAACTTCACGGCACCATAATTCAATAATCATTAGCAGCCATGGTTGTGCCCATCCAAATTCTCCTTTTAAAAAACCATTTTTTATTGATTGAACCTCGTGTACATTGAACAGACCTCGCCTACGTATTTGTCTTTCTGAAAGTGTATCAATCAGAACGTCTCGAATTGGGCCTTTTAACCAATTTTCAAATGGCATGATAAAACCACGTTTTACTTGTCGATCAATATTCTTCGGTAACAAATGACGTCCGGCATCTATCAGAATTCGTTTGGCACCTGTATCTCGATATGTAGCTTGTAATGGATTTGTTAACTTAATTATATCACCTAATTTAGCATCATCGGGAAGGGATAGGGCTGTGTCCACAACAAGGGGATCGAGATATGGAACTCGGACTTCCAAAGAATGGGACATTGATACAGCATCAATATCACGTAATAACTGATTGTTTGTGTAACCTCTCAAACATAATCCCGTAACGCGCTCTATCACTGTTCCATTTTTTAACTCATCTATTGTCCTTAAATCGAGACTCGGTGATCTCCCACTGTGTGCATTCTTTTTAATTGAGCTTAATAATAAATTGTCAGCACTTATAGGCCGGAAAATTTGATAGTTGGATGCAAATCCAGTAATAAAACCACCCAAATTCCTGGCTTTGTTAAGTGGTTTTCTAAAAAGATTAAGTGAAAATGTATTAAAAATTGTTAATTGTGTGAGAAATGCTATTAAAGATTTGGCAATTGTTTTCCAGGGTTTCTGCTGGTTTTTATAATG
>CAYMQP010000304.1:0-732 GCA_964392505.1 uncultured Bacteroidales bacterium | reverse complement strand
GCAAATAATTCGTCTCCTCCTGTGCCGGAAACAGCAACTGTGACATCATGTCGTGCTGCACGGGATACAAAATAGCTATTTACACCATTCACTGATGGCTGATCAAGACTCGAAGCTATATGCAATATATTATTATAAACCTCAGCTCCATCAACTAATACATGTGAATGATTAGTACCTAAGAAACGAGCTATGCGCTCTGCATCTTTACTCTCATCAATGTCTTTACCTTCTGCTGAGAAACCGACAGAAAATGTCTTAACATTATTTCCAATTATCTGTGTCAGTATCGCCACTAGCAACGATGAATCTACACCACCACTTAGGAAAGCTCCGAGAGGGACGTCACTGACCATCTGCAGACGCACTGATTCTTCTAGAACAGCTTCGACTTCAGAAACAATCTCACTGTAAGGCTTTCTGCGTAATCCATAACACCGGTCATAATCCAAGTGCCAATAACGTTCAATTCGATCTTTACTTGAATTAATAGACATACGATGCCCCGGGAGTAACATTCTGACTCCCTTCAAAATAGTTCGAGGTTGGTAAACCGAACCGAATATTAAAAGCTGTCTGAGTGCAATAGGGTCGATTTCAGGATGAACTAATCCACTCGCGAGCAATGCCTTAATTTCAGATGCGAATATTAAACGATTGCCGACACGTGTATAAAGAAGTGGTTTAATTCCAAAATGGTCACGTGCTAAAAGAAGCTGCTCTCGTCCAGGC
>CAYMQP010000303.1:0-4957 GCA_964392505.1 uncultured Bacteroidales bacterium | reverse complement strand
ACGACATAGATAATATGATCCTCACCATTGTTGCTGCTGCTACAGCCGATGCAGGTCTTGATGCTACTATTTGCAGCGATGGTACTCATGCTTTAAATGGTACCGCCACCAATTACGCAAGTTTGCTGTGGACCACCAGTGGTGATGGAGGTTTCAACGATCCGAATATTGAAGATCCTATTTATACTCCCGGACCTGGCGATATTGCCTCCGGTACTGTTACTCTTACTCTTACGGCATTTGGTAACCCGCCTTGCGGTAACGACATGGATAATATGACCCTCACTATAGTTACTGCTGCTACAGCTAATGCAGGTCTTGATGCTACTATTTGCAGTGATAATACTTATGCATTATTTGGAATTGCATCTAATTACCTCAGTTTACTTTGGACCACTAGTGGTACTGGAACATTTGACAATCCAACCATAATTAATCCTGTCTACACTCCAAGTGGGGCTGATATTTCTGCTGGAAGTGTTGTTCTTACACTTACAGCATTTGGAAATCCTCCTTGTGGTGATGCGGTAGATGATATGACTCTTACAATTACAACTGCTCCTACTGTCGATGCCGGGCCTAACGATTCTATATGTTATGGCGATACCTTATTTATCACTGGAGCCACTGCATCGAACTACAGTTCATTGCTTTGGACATCCAGTTCGGGTCATAACGGTTTTAGTAATAGCACCATTTTAAATCCATACTATGTTCCGGGTTCGACTGATCAGGCCAACGGACAGGTTACACTTTATTTAAGAGCTTTTGGTAATGGCCCATGTGGTTCAGTAATTGATTCTATGATATTGAAGTTGCCCTCTCAGTTACAAGTAAGTATTAGTTCTATATCACCTTTTATTATTGGCCCAAATACCGAGATAGATATTAATTTGGTGTATGATGATCACTTAGTTGTGCAAGACTTAGGATATTTCCTTCAAACACCCGATGGACTTACAATCCTTACACTTAAAGATGCCGAAGATCCAGGTGGCATGTGTAACTTCTTTGGAGGTGCAGGTTCTTCCATAGACCTGACTTTCTCTACCACCGAACCTGTGGATGATACGGTAGATATTTGCGATGCCGGACTTTTTAAAGACATATCAGGCACATATAATATTACAGGAAATTGGGCTGATATATATGGTCAAAATCCTGCTGATGGTGGTTGGGCTATTATAATATTGGATTATCTATCCACTGAAGGTTCAGGTAATCCCGATGGCTATCTTACTCACGCTAGTATAGCATTTACTGATACTTCTATATTTACCGGAGAATTAACTACCATTCAATTCGAATCTGGTGTAATAAATATACCAATTATCGAAGGTGACGGATTTACTCCAGGAGGAGTAACCTACGCAGTGCCTCAAGGTCTTAGAACAAGTTGTCCGGGAGCTTGTGATGCCATTGCCCAGGTTACTGTTACGGGAGGTACCCCACCTTATATACTTTATGACTGGGATGATCCGATAGTACCAGATACTGATTCGGTTGCATTATGTGCAGGTAATTACAACGTTACTGTTACTGATGCTATGGGTTGTACAGGAACAACAAGTGTAACTGTGTTGGAACCTCCGGCCATCGTAATAGATACTGTTTATTATACTGATTCACTTGCATGTTTTGGCGATTCAACAGGAGTAATAACAGTTAAAGCTTCAGGCGGAACCGGTTCGTTGTCTTATACACTTCTTCCCGATATTCCTTCCGAAGCAGCTGACTCAGGGTACTTCTCAGGTTTAACTGTTGGAACATACACTATCAGGATTGAAGATGCAAGAGGATGTTATGTTGATACGACATTAACTATTTACCAACCAAATGCCTTAGTGCTGGTAAGTGCCGAAGTTACCGACAGTGTATTCTGTGCCGGCGATAACAATGGAAGAATTGAAGCTACAGCCAGTGGAGGTACTCAACCTTATACATTTATCCTGGAGCCTGTTGGGACTTCAAATGCAACTGGTATTTTCACAAATCTTGGTCCGGGGAGTTATGTAGTTCGTTTAACCGATGCCAATGACTGTGATACAATTGATAGTGATACTCTTATCCTCGGTGTACCCATACCCTTGGTAATTGATACGGTAATAGTTGATCCTATTCTTTGTAATGGCGACTCGGGAACTATGACAGTTGTAGTATTGGGAGGTGAAGCTCCCTATGACGTATTTGTTAATGGTTTCCTTGAACAATCAGGTATTGCCGATACAGCAGTAATTATCCGTTTTGCAGGCAATTATGATATTTTAGTAACCGATGCCAATGCCTGTGATACAAGCTGGTCGACTATTTCATTAACCGATCCTCCGATATTAGTTCTCGATAGTATCAGAATAACTCCTATTACAACCTGTTATACCGATTCTGTCGGTGAAATAGCCGTGTATGCTTCAGGCGGAACAGGAGCTATTGAGTATTCAATAAACGGGGTAGATTACCAACCGGCGAATTTATTTACAGGCCTTACAGGAGGCCCATATACTGTTTATTATCGCGATGCTAATGGTTGTACCGAAAGTTATGATACCATTATCAACAGTCCGCCATTATTACTGGGTAATCCCATAGTCACACATGTTCAGGGAGATATCCTGGGTAGAATAGTTCTATACCCAACAGGTGGTACTCCATTTCCTCCACCCCATGAATATCTCTATTCAATCGATGGCGGTCCTCTTACCACTGACTCGTTATTTGCGGATCTCACGCCTGGTCCCTACCAGATTCATGTCGAAGATGCTAATGGATGTCCGTGGGATACAACTATTATAATTATTGATGAAGTTCTGGATGTAACGGTAATAGCAATCGATGCCGATTGTTACGATGAGCCATCAGGAGAGATCAGGATATGGATGAATGACGGACAACCTCCTTACGATATATATTTCGCGGAAACAGGCTTCCCGCTGGTATTGGTTTACTCCAATGTCATGGAAACCTTCCGTACTATTGCAGATGTTTACCCGGGAACCTATGATATACGTGTCGAAGATTTCAATTCGCGACGCTTCGATACTACTGTCACTGTGAGTTCGCCTCCTCTCATTGATATTGAAAAACAAAGAACGAATGTGACCTGTAATGAATACACCATTGCAGGTGAAACACCGAGCAATGGTTCCATCCGGTATGAATCGTCAGGTGGTGCCGGAGGATTTACCTATACCTGGGCCGATACAATCGAACCGGATTCAATACGCCAGAATCTTCCTGCCGGCCAATACACTGTGACTATTACCGACAGAAATGGATGTGAAATTATTGATAACACAGTTCTCATAGGTCTCGATACTATTGACGCACGAATTAATCTGCTTTATATCGATCCGAACCGGTTGCTGACACCCGAGGAAATTCTGATTTATCCCTCAATGGCCAACGATACCCTTTGTTATTTATCAAATTGGAGTCTGTACGCAACGTACAATAATAATATTATTGTTGAATCATTTGAATGGAGTCCGGATACAGTATTGGATAATCCTGATGATTATGACCAATCAGAGGTTACTGTAACAATGCAATATCCGCTTGAAAATATCCTGCTTACCATAACAAATGACCAGTGTATGGATTATGATGTAATAAGCCTTTACATGTTCGATACTATTGGCATGCATATCGAAACCGATGCTTACAGGGTAGCTGATAGTATATTTGATCCGAATGGTAAACCTTTAAATTTATATGCTACTGATGGTTATATTGCTTATTTGTGGCTTGCCGATGATGAATTTGATGATGATGAAGTGCAAAATGTTATTCTCACTCCATTTGCCAACCAGGATGTAATGGTAATCGGTACAACTCCTTACAGGTGTTATGAATCAGATACAGTATTTATTGTAATTCAACAAACAATCGATGTTGTTGAGGTATTCACTCCTAATGACGATGGTTATAACGATTACTGGATCATACCCAATGCACATCAGTATCCCGATCTTGAAGTAATTATCTTCAACCGTTGGGGACAGCAAATATTCTACAGTAAACCTTATGGAACCGATCAGTTTCATACCTGGGATGGAAAATCACAGAAAAATGGAAAAGACCTGCCTATTGGCAGCTATTACTATATCATTAAACCTAATGATGGAGAACAACAACCAATAACCGGAACCGTTACAATTGTGAGATAATGAGAAAACTAACCATAATTTCGATATTTCTGATAAGCTGTGTATTAAAAATAAGTTCACAGATGGACCCGCTATATACGCAGTTTATGACAAATCCGTTTCTGATAAATCCTGCATTGGCAGGTACATATCCGTATTATCAGATTATCAGTAATAGCCGTTTGCAATGGGCCGGATTATCCGATGCGCCCATCACCAACGTAATAAGCATGTTTGGTCCTACGGTTACCCAACCCATGGGACTTGGCGGATTTATTATGCACGATGTATACGGCCTTACCAGTAAAACAACCCTGAGTGTTGCATATGCATACAATTACGCCATTGCTGAAGATTTGAAAATATCGATGGGATTAGCCCTGGGAATTTTTCAGTTTAAGATTGATGGATCCGGCACGCTTTACGACGATTATGATCCGGTATATTCGGGTAGAGCCTATACTCAATTTGGCCCTGATGCTACCTTAGGATTGTATTTATATTCTTCAATTTATCATGTGGGTTTATCCATGACGAATCTATTGGGGAACAGAATTAACATTGGCCAGGATACAATAACCGGTCTTAGCCGTTTTAAGCAGCATGTTTACTTACATGGTGGTTATAAATACCTGATCAATCGCGAGCTGGCATTGGAACCCACCGTAATATTCCGTAAGGTAGGCGCAACACCCTTACAGGTTGATTTCAATGTGCGCGTTTGGTATGGCAAGCGACAATGGGATAATAATAAACTCTGGGGTGGATTATCGTTCCGAAGCCAGGATGCGGTTACTATTATGATAGGATTTACC
>CAYMQP010000302.1:0-4959 GCA_964392505.1 uncultured Bacteroidales bacterium | reverse complement strand
GATATAAAAACATGTTTTTTGTGGGCGGTAGTACACATCCTGGCAACGGTGTACCCATGGTTTTAATATCGGCCAAACTTACAGCTGAAAAAGTGATACGACATTTTAACAAACATTGAATTGAGATACTATGAATAATAATCGTAACGAGATTGTTGACATTGCTGAAGATATTCAGTTTGAGAAGATTACCGATCACCCAAATATTCTTATAGCAGCCAGTTTCTGGGAGGAAGAGCGGTACAGGGCTGCCAAAATATGTTACAAGTTCATGCGTATGATCGACGATCTTATTGACAACAGGAAGGCGAAAGAAGAGAAACTATCGTGCATGGAAAAACAATTGCTCACGGAAAAAGTAAATAACTGGATCGCTTGTCTGGAAAAATTCTCTTCCGATGATCCTTTTCTGAGAGAATTAACGGATACTATTTCAACTTTTAAAATACCAATGCAACTATTCCATAATTTTGCAAAATCGATGCTATACGACATCGACCATAATGGATTTACCACATTCGATCAGTTTCTTGAATATGCCAATGGTGCTTCCGTTGCTCCGGCATCGATATTTGTGCATCTTTGCTGTTTAACCAAGAAAAACGGTAAGTTTATTCCACCCACATTTGATGTTGTTGAAGCTTCAAGGCCATGTGCTATTTTTAGTTATATCGTTCATATTATCCGCGATTTTCAGAAAGACCAATGGAATAATCTGAATTACTTTGCGCTTGATATACTTGAAAAATATAATTTAAAACCTTCCGATCTCAAGGAGATAGCCGATGGCAGACCCATACCCGAATCGTTCCGACAAGTAATGAAAGAATACTATACCCAGGCGCAGTATTACGGAGGACAAACCTTGCGGGAACTAGATAAAATGGCATCGAAAGTATCGGGTAGGTATTTATTGAGTTTACAAATCATTTACAGCTTATACCGTCAGGTATTTGAACGAATTAATATTCGTAATGGGAGTTTCACAAAGGAAGAATTAAATCCAACACCAGGTGAAATAAAGCAATATGTGATGGAGGTGATTGAAAGAAATTAATAGATTTTAATATTTTATATAAGTTATTAGTAAGGTTAACATATAAATGATAAAATGCTTATAGGGAACTTTTCTAAGCTATTTTTACTCATAAAATATAGGGCATAGTTTAGTAATGATTGAGATAAAAAAGACATGTAGGAACAATGCCAACTTGAAAATACTTATTACTAAACTCGATATCGAGTTAAAAGAGCGTTATGGCAATTCTCAGAATGAATATAATAAGCATAATATTATCGAAGACGACGATACAGTTTTAATAGCTTATTACAATGAATTACAGGTAGCTTGCGGGTGTTATAAGAAATTTAATAATGAAACGGTTGAAATTAAGCGCATGTTTGTTCAGAAAGCATACCGCAGAAAAGGAATTTCAAAACTTATTCTGCAGGAGCTTGAGAGTAAGGCAATAGATGAGGGTTATAAAAAAGCCATTCTTGAAACAGGTATAAATCAACCGGCAGCCACAAATCTATATTATTCAGCGGGGTACAAAAGAATTGATAATTACGGACAATATATGAATCGGGAAACCAGTATATGCATGTTAAAAAATTTAATTTAATTTACGCAGAATGGAATTACTGATTCATTATCGAAATGCCATACCCATTGCAGAATTACAATCCGATGCCATAGAAATCGAGAATGTGCAGGATGCACTTGATCTAATAGGAAATTCAGATCATAGGGGAGCCAGAAAAATTATTGTAAAAAAGGAACAATTCTGTCCGGAATTTTTTGATCTGAAGACCGGTGTGGCCGGTGAAACATTACAAAAGTTTTCAACATATCGAATGCAATTGGCTATAATTGGCGATTTTTCAGAACATCAGAGTAAAAGTTTCAAAGATTTCATTTATGAAAGCAATAAAACCGGCAGGATCATATTCGTAACCACATTAAACGAGGCTTTGGAAAGATTATCGAAGTAAAAGAAATTCTTATATTGATCTATTCTCGAAATAAAAGTTCTATATTATTATAATACAGATTTAAAGATGGTATGAAAGTATTTGTAATTGGAGCTACTGGGCTTGTCGGAAGCTACCTGATTCCGAAATTAATTGAATCTAAACATGAAGTGTGGGCTCTTACCCGTTCAGAAAGCAAGATTGAACGAATAAGGAAACTTGGTGCTCATAACATTTTAGGTGATATAAGACAACCTCAATCATTTTTAAAACAATTGCCCTCCGATCTGGGAATTATAGTATTACTGGCTATGCCAAGTGTTATGCCCGGTAAAAGACTGACAAAAGAAAGAAAAGTTGAGTTGCGTACGGAAACTAATGATTTCTTTCGAAATGCAATGGAACTGGCTGTTCAGTATAATATACCCATTATTCTTCCGGGAGGAACGAGCTACAAAACCAAAGACGATGAAATTGCCGATGAAACCTGGCCAATTCACCGAGGTGGTATTACCGAGATTGGGATGGATACGGATACCATGATCGACCGTGCAATAAAATCGGGCCAACCAAAGGTTATACAACTGATATATGGTAAAATATATGGTAATGGAGGGCTTTTTCGATTTATGTATACTATGATGAAAAGAAGCCGAATGAAAATTATTGGCAGCGGTAAAAATTGTATACCAAATATCCATGCAGCTGATGCCGCTTTGGCCATTGTGCAGGCCATAAAGAAAAAGCCATTTGGTGAGAAGTTTATTATTGCCGACAGTACTCCTGCAACCCAGGAAGAATTCACAGGCTATATGGCTAATCTTATGAACAAAAAGAAACCGGGTAAAATTCCGGGCTTCATAGTCAAACTTGTTATTGGAGGCGATTTTTACGAGGTAGTGACTATGAATTGCATAGTCTCCAATGCAAAAGCAAAACGTATGCTGGATTGGAACCCAGTTTTCCCTTCATACAAGGAGGGACTTACTGATGTGATTCAGGAAATGAATGAAAAAGAACCGTATTTCGGATAAATTACGATTCAATCTTCTCGATAAATCACTTTAATATTCTAAACATGAATTTGTTGCTCAATATTATTTGACGTGCAACATAACGCATTATTTATTGTCGATAAGTTTTAAAAAACTTATCGCAATGCCTAAAAACCAAATTCTTGCAGTATTTATTTTGCTTCTTTGTTTTCAATCAGCTATTCAGGCGCAACAATTGAAGCAATCCATCAGAGGAAGGGTAATTGATAAAGTATCTAAATACCCGTTGCCTGGAGCCAATATAAGTTTAATAAATGGAATTGACTTAAAAGGTACAATAAGTAATGAACAGGGATTTTTCGTACTTAAAGATGTACCTGTCGGGAGGCAGAACCTGAAAATTACCTACCTAGGTTATGAAGATGTAGTATTCGAAAATCTCACTATCTCATCAGCAAAAGAACTCGTGCTTACCATCGAACTGGAAGAAAAAATCTATCATTCAGGGGAAGTGGTTATCCGGGCACCTGAGCGTAAAGACAAAACAAATAATAAAATGGCCACAGTAAGTGCACGTAAATTCACCGTTGAAGAATCAAACAAATATCCATCAGCTTATGGCGATATTTCACGTATGGTGGTTAATTACTCAGGTGTTCAGGCAAGCAGCAATCAACGGAATGATATCATCATCAGGGGAAATAATCCATCAGGTTTGCTTTGGAGAATTGAGGGAGTTGATATTCCCAATCCAAATCATTTTAGTGAAGTAGGCACGAGCGGAGGAGTATTTACTATGGTTAATAATAATGTACTTTCCAACTCCGATTTTTTCACCAGTGTTTTCCCGGCTGATTATGGCAATGCATTATCAGGTGTTTTCGATCTTAAAATGAAAAATGGTAATTCAGGTCAGCGGGAATATACTTTCCAGAGTGGTTTTAACGGATTGGAAATTGGTATGGAAGGACCCTTAAGCTTCTCGTCCGAGAATATGACAAATTCTTCATACCTTGCTCATTATCGCTTATCGACAGTTGAAATAATTGAAGCATTGGGAGTGAACTTTGCAGGGTATGTTCCTAGGTTTCAGGACCTATCCGTTAAAATTGATATTCCGAATCCACGAATCGGTAAGTTTTCGTTTTTCGCAATAGGTGGAACTAGCTATATAGATGTTCTTGAAAAAGGAAAGGAACAGGAAGACTGGACCTATGTAAATGCGGGTGAAAATGTTTATATCACTGCCAATATGGGAGTAGCGGGACTTTCGTATAGGTATTCATTAAGTGACAAAATATTTTTGGAAACAACTGTCGCCGTTTCAGGAACCATAAATAAAATGGACCGTGATTCATTTCATATCGAAGACGATGGCATTTATCGTATCTATGATGAAAGATTTCAGGAAATACGATATACTTTCAGAAACTGTCTGGTAACTAAAATAAATACACGAAATAATATCTCTACTGGAATTGCCTTGAAATATTTTCAAATTCACTTTAAAGATCGCAGGTATGAAGATGCAGGTCAGTATATTATTCCGGTTATACAATCACAGGGTGAATTTGCACTATTGAATGGATTCACGCAATGGCAATATAAATTTATGCCCGAATGGAGCATGAGCACCGGGTTGCATTTTCAATACTTCACATACAACAGCACTTATAGCATAGAACCCCGATTCGGACTTCGATGGAGGATTACATCCAATCAGTCTATCAATACAGGAATAGGGATGCATAGTCAACTGCAACCGCTTTATTTATATGAGATTGAAACACGGTTAACTTCTGGTGAAACAGTGAAAACAAATAAAAATCTTGATTTTTCTAAAGCAGTTCATTATGTACTAGGTTACGATCTGCTGATTAATAAATATCTTAAGATCAATATAGAAACCTATTATCATTACCTGTACAATATACCCGTAAAAGAAGGTATACCGGCTTATTCATTAATTAATGCCGGGGCAGATTATATA
>CAYMQP010000301.1:0-4960 GCA_964392505.1 uncultured Bacteroidales bacterium | reverse complement strand
AATTACCCCTATGCTAATTAGCATGAAATTTTCATATTATAATGAGTAAGGATTTTAAATTATACATATTTCTTAGTGATCTTGAACATGTGTTGAACTTAAATGAAACACTTAAAATTATTAAAAAGCCTTCACCGGAAGTTTTCGAATTAATGGATCTTAATCTCAAAACTAATCAGTCATCACTGAATACAATTAATAATCATATGTACATGAATCTTGGTCTGAATTATTACGATCATATTGAAGGAATTTATTTTGGTCAGGAAACATGTGAAAATTTAATTCCATCTGTAGGTCAGTTACAAAAGGTAATTGAGTATTGTTCTACCAACGAATATAAATTTACGTTTGTCACTCCATATGTTGGACCGAACGGAATTATAAAACTGGCAAGCAGTCTTGATTTATTAAATAGCCAACTCGAAAACATTGAAGTTGTTGTGAATGATTATGGAGTTTTACATCTTGTCGAAAAAAAATATAAAAACCTTATTCCGGTGTTAGGGCGTTTATTGACCAAACTCAAACGTGATCCAAGGTTTACTATTTCCGGATATGATATAGCATCTTCAGAATTAAAAAAACTAAAAATTGTTGAGGCAAATCAACAGAAGGTTTTACAGACTACAAGTCTTGACATTAAATCATACCAGGAATTCTTGCAAGATAAAGATGTTACCAGGATAGGAGTTGATTCTGTTACGCAGGGATTAAATAAAAAAGTATTAAAAAAGTGGGGTTTCCCTATCGATTTATATTGGCCCTGGACATATTCTACAAGCGGAAGAAATTGTGCAATTGCTGCTTACACCCAACCGGGTAAGTCATACCATCCTACCGAGGAACCATGTTATTTTCAATGTAGGGAATTTGAATTTTCACTAACATCTGATAAAAGGATGTTTGAAACCGTTCAACGAGGGAATGCCGTCTGGATAAATTCTGAATCATTATGGAATGACATTCTCAAAACCGGTTTCGATCGTCTTGTTTATCAGCCCTATATCCCTGTTTAAGAAGGTTTTGACAGAATTTATTACTTTATAACGCAGACAAACCAGAATAATAATATAATGCTAATTTAGATCTTCAGACTTTCTTAAATTATTATGAGCAACGGGTAGTGTTTTATCGATAAGAAATAAATCATAAAGAATTATTTTTTGTAGAAAATAAAGATGTTATAGAAAGAAATAGTAATATTAATTCCCATCTATTTATAATTCTGAATAATCAGAAATTTTTACTTTAATATAATGAAAATGAGGGAATTTAGTACTATTGAGTAAGCATTGGTTAACTAATTAATGAAATCAGATTACACTAATTCAAGTGTCAATAAAAACGATATATTTGAGTCTTGTTTATATAAAACCTTATTAATAAAGCTATGAATCGTTTATTTAAAATCTTTTATAATGGAATTGGCATACTGATATTATCTTTTTCGCTAGTTAATAGTCAGACGGAAGAAGATCCGTATTTATGGTTGGAAGATATCGATGGTGATCCACAACTTGAATGGGTATTGGAACATAATAAAACTACACTTGAATATATTACAAACATTGAAGGGTATAAGGAGCGCTATAATGATATATATAAAATTCTGACCTCCGATGATCGGTTAGTATATCCTCAAAGACATGAAAATTATATCTATAATTTCTGGCAGGATGAAAATCATCCGCGAGGCTTTATTCGTAGGATCGATTTTGAAAATTTCCTTATTAAAGAGGGAAAATGGGAAATGGTACTCGATCTCGACAGTCTATCCATTTCCGATAGTACCGACTGGGTTTTTAGAGGTATACGGTTTGCTACCAATGGAAGCACCAGGTGTATTCTCAACCTTTCGCCCGGCGGTACCGATGCTGTATACTTGAAAGAATTTGATCTGTCGGAAAAACGATTTATTACGCAGGGTTTTAATGTTGACGAAGCTAAATCGACTATTCAGTGGATCGATCCCGATCATGTTTATATAGCCTCCGACTTTGGAGAAGGCAGCCTTACTACATCTGGTTATCCTCGTATTGTTAAGCGTTGGGAACGTGGTACCGATATAGAGGATGCTGAAATTGTATTAGAGACCTCAATAGATGATATGGGAGTTTTTCCTATTGTTATTCATAATACAAAAGCAACTTATGAGTTTGTTTTAAATTATCACGATTTCTATACAAAAGAGCTGTTCCTCATCAAGGATACCAGTCTGGTAAAGCTACACCTACCGGATGATTTCAATTTCGATTTACTCGATGATAATTTTGTGGTTTGTCCTTATGTCGACTGGAATACAGATAATATGATAATAAAAAAAGGTACAGTAGTAAACGTTAAACTTCATGACCTGGCCACTGGTAATTTTGCTTTTGATATTCTATACACAGCCAATGAGCGCTCTTCGGTAGAAGATATTTATGCGACAAGTAATTGTATAATACTGAATACGCTTGATAATATTAAAAGTGTTGTATTGAAATATAATTATGATAACGGTAGCTGGAAAATGAAGCAGGTAGAGTATCCACCTGCTGGCTCCATTGAAATAGTCGATGTGAACAGGCTGCATAAAGAATACTTTGTAACATATGAATCGTTTATTCAACCTACATCTTTATACATCGATAAAACTGATGATGCAAGTCCTACCCTTCTGATGAGTCTGCCTTCCTACTTCGATGCTTCAACATGTCAGGTAAAACAATATGAAGCTGAATCGAAAGATGGAACAATGATTCCTTATTTTGTGATTCATAAGGATGGATTAAAGTTAAATGGGCAGAATCCAACCATTTTATATGGCTATGGTGGTTTTCAGATTTCAGAGAAACCTTATTATAGTGCCTCCATGGGTAAGCTTTGGCTTCAAAAGGGAGGTGTATATGTTATTGCCAATATCAGGGGAGGCGGGGAATTTGGTCCCGATTGGCATAAAGCGGCTATTCTGGAAAATAAACAACGATCGTACGATGATTTTATAGCTGTAGCCGAAGATCTTCAGGCTCGGAAGATTACTTCGCCTCAAAAACTTGGTATTACAGGCGGAAGCAACGGAGGATTACTGGTTGGAGCAGTTATGGTACAACGTCCCGATTTGTTTGGTGCTGTAGTATGTATTGTGCCATTGCTCGACATGAAAAGGTATTCCAAGCTATTAGCTGGTCAAAGCTGGGTAGCTGAATATGGCGACCCCGACAGTCCGGATAACTGGGCTTACATTAGTAAGTATTCGCCCTATCATAACTTATCGGCCGGTATACATTACCCGAAGATACTTTTTCTTACTTCCACCCGCGATGATAGGGTTCATCCTGGTCACGCCAGAAAGATGGTAGCTAAAATGGAGGCTTTGGGTCAACGGGTTTTTTTCTTTGAGAATACTGAGGGAGGTCACGCTGCATCCTATACGCCGGAACATCGCTCTAGAATAGCCGCCATGTATTATTCATTTTTTATCGATCAACTTGCCAATTAAAAATACGATCTCTGGCAGGTAAAAGAAAAGACATCATAATATATTGACAACTACTTCAACAGAAATCGGTCACCAAAGATTTTCAGTAATTGTTTTTTCATGTATTTTCGCAGATTATAATAAAAACCTTATTATTTACAATATGAAAGATTTTAACGTTGCTATTCTGGGTTGTGGAACTGTTGGAGGAGGTGTGGCGAAAATTTTAATGGATTTACAGGATGAACTTATCATTAGGTCATCACGAAAAATCAAACTGGCAAAAGTTGTTGAGCTGTCACCCAAACTCGCAATGCAGCGTTTTGGTTTACCATCGGATATTTTTTGTGGAGGTGGCCGAGATTTATCGAAAGAAGAAGCCTATAATTATATAAAAGAGATCTTAACTTCAGACGATATACACCTCGTAGTCGAAACAATAGGAGGGAGCAATGATTTTATAGAAAATCTTGCGCTCGATATATGTCATTCAAAAAAACACCTGGTAACTGCTAATAAAGCTCTTTTAGCCGAGCGTGGAGAATCGATTTATGAAGCTGCCAGAATTAACAGTATTAGCATCGGCTATGAAGCGGCAGTGTGTGCTGCTATTCCTGTAATAAAGACAATTAAGGAAAGTTTTACCGGTGATATGATTGAATCTATTTCCGGAATCATGAATGGTACTAGTAATTATATTCTCTCGATGATGCAAAAAGAGAATATGGAATTCGACCAGGCTTTGAAACTTGCGCAGGAAAATGGCTATGCCGAAGCGGATCCTACACTAGATATAAACGGTTATGATGCCGGACACAAGCTCGCCATACTTATTAAACTTGCCTTTGGAGTTGAAATTCCAATGAATAAAATATCGGTCACGGGAGTTGAAAATATCAAAAAAGAAGATATTGATTTTGCCAGCGAAATTGACGGCACTATAAAACTAATATGCTTTGCTCAAAAAACCGATGGTAATATTTATGCTACCGTGAGTCCAATGGTTGTTAAATACACAAATTTTCTATCAGAAGTAAATGGAGCTACTAATGCTATACGTTTTATTAATAAATATGCCGGACGTCAGATTTTAATTGGCGAAGGTGCCGGTTCATCCGAAACAGCGAGTTCAATAGTGGCCGATATTGTATTTGCAGCTAAATATGCAAATCAAATAAAAGGTGAAGAAAAGAATGGAAAACCGAAGTATCAGATTACAGATGCCAAGCACTTCAATTTTCCATACAGTATTACATTCGAAACTGTCGATACTCCCGGAATAACTGGTTTAACAACAACTTCTATCGGAAATCAAAAAATTAATATTGATACTGTAAGTCATAATCGCCATAAAAAGGACAGGGCCTTATTCTCGATTGCAACTATACCATGCACTCTCAAGCAAATTGAAGATGCTATAGATGAGATAAAATCCAATAATCCAAAAATACTGCTAACCGATCCAAAGGTTATGCCTATCCTCTATTAACAGTATTA
>CAYMQP010000300.1:0-4979 GCA_964392505.1 uncultured Bacteroidales bacterium | reverse complement strand
CACCTATGGTATACTGGAGCGCCAATTTTCCAATTTATTTGAAAAAGCTTCGCGCAGTAAAGGTGTTACAGGTGAGGTGCTGCTTCAATTACTCGAATCACGCCTCGATAATGTTGTATATCGTTTAGGTATAGCTCCCACACGAGCAGCCGCACGACAATTGGTTACACACCGTCATATTGTTGTGAATGGTGAGTTGGTAAATATTCCTTCATATAGTTTACGTCCGGGTGATATTGTAGGAGTGAGAGAGAAATCAAAATCGCTGGAAAGCATTACCGACTCATTGTCGGGTCACAGGGTATCGGTTTCGTGGTTGGAATGGGATGATAATCAGATGGCAGGTAAATTCATGAGTCGACCTGAAAGGGAAGAAATTCCTGAGAATATTAAAGAACAACTTATTGTTGAACTATACTCGAAATAATAGAAAACACACAATAAAATATAATATATGGCAATTTTAGCATTCCAGAAACCGGATAAAGTAATAATGCTCGAGTCGGACGATTCGTTGGGAAAATTCGAATTCAGGCCACTCGAACCGGGTTACGGCATTACTGTTGGTAATGCACTCAGGCGCATTCTTTTATCATCGCTTGAAGGATATGCCATTACGACAATTAAAATTGAAAGCGTTGAACATGAGTTTTCATCAATAACAGGCGTACTTGAAGATGTAACGGATATTATATTGAATTTAAAACAAATCCGCTTTAAGAAGCTTATTGATGATGTCGATCATGAGAAAATTACTATTTCTCTGACCGGACAGGAAGTATTTCTGGCAGGCGATCTAAATAAATATCTGAGTGGTTTCGAAGTACTCAATCCCGACTTGGAAATATGTCATATGGAACCTTCCGTAGAACTGCAGATGGAAATTAGTATAGCAAAAGGAAGGGGCTATGTTCCTGCCGAAGAGAATAAACCGCTTGATGCTGAATTCGGGTTAATACCTATCGATTCGATTTTTACTCCGATCAAAAATGTAAAATATTCAGTTGAGAATTATCGTGTTGAACAAAAAACCGACTACGAAAAATTATTACTCGAAATACAGACCGATGGTTCGATACATCCAAAGGAAGCATTAAAAGAAGCGGCTAAGATTCTTATCTATCATTTCATGCTGTTCTCCGATGAAAAGATAACACTCGATACAGATAAACAGTCGGCAAACGAGGAATTCGATGAAGAAATTCTTCATATGCGGCAACTGCTTAAAACCAAGCTTATCGACCTTGATCTATCAGTTCGGGCACTTAATTGCCTGAAAGCTGCTGAAGTTGAAACATTGGGAGATTTGGTAAAATTCAATAAAAACGATCTGCTGAAATTTAGGAATTTTGGGAAAAAATCGCTTACTGAACTTGACGAACTTCTTGAAGGTATGAACCTAAATTTTGGTATGGATATTTCGAAATATAAATTAGAGAAGGAATAAATCACATCGGTATTTTTCACCGGATATAATAATTATTGACGATGCGACACAGAAAAAGTTTTAATCATTTGGGCAGGAAAGTAGGTCATAGGGATTCCATGTTGGCGAATATGGCATCATCCTTAATACTGCACAAGAGGATAAAAACTACTACAGCGAAAGCAAAAGCACTCCGAGTTTTTGTTGAACCGCTTATTACAAAGTCCAAAAACGACTCGACTCATTCGCGTAGGGTGGTTTTCTCTTATTTACAGGACAAGGATGCTGTTTCCGAACTATTCCGGGAGGTATCACAAAAAGTTACTGATAGGCCTGGGGGGTATACTAGAATTCTCAAAACAGGAACACGGTTAGGCGATAAAGCAGAAATGTGCATCATCGAACTGGTTGATTACAACGAAAATCTCCTCAAAGCGAAAGATGAGTCGATGAAAACTGGTCGTCGGCGTCGAAGAGGTGGGAAAAAGAAAACCGAAGGATTGACTCCTGAAGTTGCTTCACCTGAAGCTGCAGAGGAGGCTGTTGTTGAAGAGGCTACAAGTGAAGAGGAAGTTAAAGCATCAGCCGAGCAGGAAATCACTCAGCAAAAGGAAGCAGCTGTATCCGAAGAGCAGGATAAGGAAGCAACTATTACTGAACCTGACGCAGAAGCAGATGAAGAATTGATAAAAACTGAAGAAGCTGAAGTTGAGGAAGATAAGGTAGAAACAGCAAAAGATGAAGTAAAAGCTGAAGAAAACGAAGAGGAAAAAACTGAAGCAGAGGAAGTAAAAACTGAGGCAGAAACAGCAGAGGCTAAAAAAGAAGAAGATAAACCAGAAGATAAAGAAGAGACGGGAAAAGATGAAGGCTCAGATAAAAAGAAAGACGAATAACATTGTATCAGATTGAAATATAGTATCACAGGGATTTAGCTTATAAGGCTCAATCCCTTTTTTTTACGCTTTATATATAACAATTCAAAAATAATTTATAATGGGACAAATTGCTAATATTCACGCGCGTGAAATCCTCGATTCGAGAGGTAATCCGACAATTGAAGTTGAAGTCACACTGACAAGTGGCTTTGTAGGCCGTGCTGCAGTACCTTCAGGGGCTTCAACCGGTGAAAATGAAGCACTCGAATTGCGCGATAGTGATAAGAACCGATACCTTGGCAAAGGCGTTCTTAAGGCTGTTGACAATGTTAATACTATTATCGCTAAAGAATTAATTGGTATGAGTGCTCTCGATCAGGTGGCTATTGATCAGAAGATGATTAATCTCGATGGTACAAAAACCAAGAGTAAGCTGGGTGCAAATGCTATTTTGGGTGTTTCGCTGGCGGTTGCCAAAGCTTCGGCTGAATATCACGGTTTGCCACTTTACCGGTATATAGGAGGAACTAATGCCAAAGTATTACCTGTTCCTATGATGAATATTATCAATGGAGGATCACACTCCGATGCACCCATTGCTTTTCAGGAGTTCTTGATTCGTCCTATAGGGGCATCAAGTTTTCATGAAGGTTTAAGAATGGGAGCTGAAATTTTTCACGCACTTAAAAAAGTATTAAAATCACGTGGATTAAGCACTGCAGTTGGCGATGAAGGAGGATTTGCTCCAACACTCGACGGAACTGAAGACGCTTTGGAATCTATACTGAAAGCTATAAAGGAAGCAGGCTATAAGTCAGGCCGTAAATCGGAAGGCGGACAGGTATCGATTGCACTCGACTGTGCAGCATCAGAATTTTACGAAAACGGAAAATATAACTATCGGAAATTTGAAGGTGAAAAAGGGGCGCTGCGCTCTTCACAGGACCAAGTCGAATATCTGACCGAACTCATGAGCAAGTATCCGATCGATTCAATTGAAGACGGTATGTCAGAGAGTGACTGGGAAGGATGGAAGCTGCTTACCGATAAATTGGGTTCAAAATGTCAGATTGTTGGCGATGATGTTTTTGTCACAAATGTTGAATTTTTAAAGAAAGGAATTAATATGGGCTGTGCCAATTCAATTCTTATCAAGGTTAATCAAATTGGCTCTTTTACCGAAACGCTCGATGCTGTTGAAATGGCGCATCGTGCAGGATATACGACAGTAATATCGCATCGCTCTGGTGAAACGGAAGATGCTACTATTGCCGATATTGCAGTTGCTATAAATTCGGGTCAGATCAAAACCGGTTCGCTTAGTCGTTCTGACCGAATGGCAAAATATAACCAATTACTTCGTATAGAAGAAGAACTTGGAGAGGTTGCCATTTACGGCTATTAAAAAGGAAACAAAGCTTAATCATAAAAAGGGATGGTATATAGACCGTCCCTTTTTTCTTTATATAATAATATAGTGTAATTTGTTTTTCGGCCGAAAGCTAGTGATAACACAACTTTTCATATATTCGGATTATAAAATTATTTTACAGGAATAAGATTATATCACTTACTAGTTCTTAATATAACCAATCCTTTATAATCATTTATAAACAAGGCATTTTAGGCTGTCAGCTACAGCATACCTTAAGTTATATAGTACAACATACATACCTTAAATAATCAACTTTCGATTGTTTCTTAACTTTTAGTTAGTTAATTTTAGTTAATAGATCGCACCCAGCAGGTTTATGAGACGAATATACTTACTAAGTTATATTGCACTTATATCTCAGGTTTTACTATCACAGCATTACCTGCCTATTAAGAAGTTTACAGTCGATAATGGACTTTCACATTCCGAAATAACATATCTTTTCCAGGATAAATCGGGATTTTTATGGATCGGAACAAAGAATGGTCTTAATAGATATGACGGGTATACTTTTACCAAATATACATCAGATATTAATGATAATACAACGCTTTCAGGCAATTACATTATTAAAATATTTGAGGATGCTCAGAATAACTTATGGCTTGTATCTACACAAGGAATAAGCAGATATGTAAAGAAGAACGATAAATTCAAAACATATTATCTATTCAACGATGAAGCAAAAAACCATGCCTCGATCAAATTACACGATGCAGACATCGATTGGAAAAGGAATACCATCTTGCTCTCAGGTGATAACTTTCTGGGTAAATTTGATATTAATACAGACAGCGTAATAGGTTTATCCATAAAGGATTATAATCTTGATATTACTGACATAAGACCCCTATCGTTAAGTTATAATGGCTTATACAACACCTTCTTTTTGTTCGGAACGCAATCCCTGTTACGGTTTGACACTGAAACCGATTCGTTATACTCCATTTCATCTGAAACTATTAGAAACCTGAGTGGATATGGTGGTATTAAAGGATTAATGAACGCTATAAACGGTGAGTGTTTGGTGTATACCCATAATCGGATCTTTATATTTGAAGATTTAACTTCACTCCGGGAAATTGATATTCACCCTTTTCTAGAGGACAAAGAAATAGTTACGATATTGCAGCATCAACCGGAATTGCTTTCAATTGTTACTACTTCTTCTGTTATCGAATATAATTTTATCGAAAAAGCTGCCAAGAAAGAAACCGAGTTTGAATTCTTTTTTTTCAGT
>CAYMQP010000299.1:0-4980 GCA_964392505.1 uncultured Bacteroidales bacterium | reverse complement strand
GGAGTGGATATACCGGTGAGGGAGCGAAAACAATTTTACCATCTAAGGCTTCAGCTAAAATATCGATGCGCCTTGTTCCGAATCAAACACCTGCCAAAATTGAACAACTGTTTAAGGAATATCTTAGAAGTATTATGCCAAGTAGTGTAAGACATCATTTAGAAGTGCTTCATGGAGGCAATCCTTATATATCGCCGTGGAATTCGAAAGAGGTCGAAGCAGGTATTGCAGCCATTGAAAAAGCCTTGGGCCGAAAACCTTTACCTGTTAGAGGTGGTGGCAGCATACCAGTTATTTCTGATTTTGAGGAAGTGCTTGGAATTAAAGCAGTACTTTTGGGATTCGGATTGGATACTAATGCGATTCACTCACCCAATGAGAATTTTCCCCTGATCAATTTCTTTAAAGGCATTGAAACCATCGCCTGGTTTTATAATTTCTATTGTAAAAAATAAATTATTTTATTTTATACTCATTTTTAAGGGGGGTTGCTTAAAATTTTCAAATTTTCCCCGTTTATGTTAACAATTTATAGGGTATGATTATGGGAAAACTTATCTTTACACTTATTATTTATAAAAAAGAATCAATTTATGGCTATTATTAGATTTCAGGCGGTACAAGCGGCTAATTCACGATCTCCGGTGCATTCTCAAGCACCAGCCAAAATGACCTCCGAATATTTTGGAATAAATGTTTTTGATAACAGGAAAATGCAACGATACCTTGCCCAGGAAGCATATGAAGGTGTAATGAACTGCATTGAAAAGGGTGTAAATGTGGATAGAAAACTGGCCGATAAAGTAGCGGCAGGTATGAAGATGTGGGCTCTTGAGATGGGCGCAACACATTTTTCACACTGGTTTCATCCTCTAACAGATGGTACAGCTGAAAAACATGACGCCTTTATTGAATATTCCGAAGAAGGAAATGTTGTCGAAAAATTTTCGGGACAACATTTGGCTCAGCAGGAGCCCGATGCTAGTAGTTTTCCAAGTGGTGGTATTCGTAATACATTTGAAGCGCGTGGTTATACTGCCTGGGATCCAGCTTCTCCGGCCTTTATTGTTGGTAATACGCTAAGCATTCCTACAATATTTGTATCGTACACAGGGGAGGCACTAGACCATAAAACACCTTTACTGAAGGCCTTGTCGGCTATTGACAGTGCAGCGGTTGCAGTTTGTGAATATTTCGATAAGAATGTAACCAAAGTAAATGCTACACTAGGTTTGGAACAGGAATATTTTTTGGTCGATGAAGCATTGTATTTTGCACGCCCCGACATGATAATGACTGATCGAACACTGGTAGGGCACTCATCAGAAAAAGATCAGCAACTCTCCGATCATTATTTTTCATCTATTCCCGAAAGAGTGGAAGCTTTTAAACGCGAATTTGAAATCGAAGCTTATAAATTGGGTATTCCTTTGCATACCAAACATAACGAGGTTGCTCCAAACCAATATGAAGTGGCTCCTCTATTCGAAGAGTGCAATCTGGCTATCGACCATAATGTACTTTTAATGGATATTATGAAAAAAGTAGCCAGACATCACCATTTCGTTGTTCTTTTTCATGAGAAACCTTTTCATGGAATTAATGGTTCGGGCAAGCATAATAACTGGTCATTAATAACAAATACAGGAGTGAATCTGCTTTCGCCCGGTCATAAGCCAAAAACCAATATGCAATTCCTGAGCTTTCTGGTTTGCACCTTAAAGGCTGTTTATACACATCAGGATTTGCTGCGTGCCAGTATTGCATCGGCAAACAATGCGCTACGTTTGGGTGGGAACGAAGCCCCACCATTAATTATGTCGGTTTTTGTCGGGAATAAAATCTCACAAATGCTAGACGAGCTAGAAGTTAGAGTGACGAGTAAAAAAATGACTCCCAATGAAAAAACTGAACTAAAACTGGATGTTGGTAAAATACCGGAGATATTACTCGATAATACCGATAGAAATCGAACATCTCCTTTTGCCTTTACCGGAAACCGTTTCGAATACAGAGCGGTTGGTGCATCGGCCAACAGTGCTGCCCCAATGACAGTACTTAATGGTGCGGTTGCCCAACAGTTAGTGCAATTTAAAAAAGATGTGGATACATTAATTGATAATGGTGTTAAGAAGGATGAGGCTATTTTTCAAACCATCCGGAGTTATATTATTGATTCAAAAAAAATACGCTTTGAAGGTAATAGCTATAGTGATGAATGGCATATCGAAGCTAAAAAGCGTGGACTAACGAATATTTCTAATGTCGTTGAGGCTCTTGACGCTTATTTGTCTTCCAAATCGAAAAAACTATTCAAATCGCTGAAGATTTTAAATGAAAAGGAACTCGAAGGCAGAACTGAAGTTCGTTTGGATAATTATACAAAAAAGATTCAAATAGAATCACGTGTGATTGGCGATATTGCTCTGGGCCAGATTATTCCAACCGCAATTAACTATCAAACACGGTTACTGGAAAACGTAAATGGCTTGAAGGAGATTTTTGGACAGACCGAGTATAAAACAATTGCCGGAGGCCGACTCGATTTAATCAAATCAATTTCTGAGCATATATCAGCTATAAAAGCTAAGGTCCATGATATGACCGAAACACGTAAGGTAGCAAACAATATTCCCGATGCCCGTGAGAAAGCTATGCAGTATGCTACCACTGTAGTGCCCTATATTGATGATATACGCGATCATATTGATAAGCTTGAGTTGATGGTAGATAATGAAATATGGCCACTCCCGAAGTACAGGGAATTATTATTTAGCAGATAACTATCGTTTATAAATAAATTTTGTATTGCAGCATCATTTATGCTTGCCCTTTAAGTATTATAACTTCTGAGGAGAAGAGACCCTCGGTTATATAATATACAGCATTTTGTATTGTCCTTTTTAAAAATTAAGCAGTAATTAAAATTGGATATTTTTTTCTATAGTTCGAATATATACCCTATATATGCTTCAATTACTGTATTAAGTCGATCTTGGTGCTAATTCAATGGTCTAGTTTTATTAACTATCCGGGATATAATAATACGAAAAGGCTATCTCCTCAACGTAATTCTGATTCTCCGCCAGTGTAGTTGAATAGCCATGTTAGTTTTTAACCAAATTGATGCCTTGTTGTACTATTGGCTGTTTGTTGAATTATATATCAAATTGTGATAAAAATAAAATAATTCACAATATTATAAACACAATTCAACATGAATAATAACATTTTTATAAAAAAAATGCATTGTTTTATTAAATTTATAATTAATACTATTGATTAAATACAAAATTTTAATATTTTTGCACTTGAATACCTATAAACTTAGGATCAATATAAAAAAATATATTTTTTAACTAATTAAACCTTAAAAAAACCATATTAATATTCAAAATTATATATATATCCAAAATATATACTAAGAAAGTCAAATGTGAAATTAATAATGTATAACTATAAAAATTATGAAAAATGAGTCCGAAAGATTTTTTTGAATTCGCCAAAAAACATAGTGCTGAAATGATGGATTTAAAATTTGTCGACCTTTTAGGCACATGGCAACATTGTTCTTATCCAATTGATGATTTGGATGAAAGTATGTTTACTGAGGGTTTAGGTTTTGATGGTTCTTCCATTAGGGGATGGCAGGGAATTGAATCATCTGACATGCTGGCTGTTCCCAATCCTGAAACAGCGGTTATCGATCCGTTTTTTGAGAAGCCTACAGTGAGTGTATTAGCCAATATTGTCGATCCGATAACAAAAGAAAAATATGAAAAGGATCCTCGCCATGTTGCAGAAAAAGGAGTTGATTACCTTAAGAAATCGGGTATAGGCGATACGGCCTATGTTGGTCCTGAGCCTGAGTTTTTTATTTTTGACGAAATTCGTTATCAGCAATCACAGAACATGGGTTTCTATCAGATCGATTCGGTTGAAGGAGCTTGGAACACTAATCGTATTGAAGAGCCAAACCTAGGTTATAAACCCAGCTACAAGGGAGGATACTTTCCTGTAAGTCCTACCGATACATATCACGATTTGAGAGGTGAAATGGTATATGTAATGCGTTCACTGGGTATTGTTGTTGAAGCTCATCATCACGAGGTAGCCACTGCCGGTCAGTCAGAAATCGACATGAAATATGCCGAGTTATTAAAAATGGCTGATCAGTTTAAGTGGTATAAATATATTATTAAGAATATAGCCAAAAGGAATGGCAAGACCGTTACTTTTATGCCCAAGCCCGTATTTGATGATAACGGTAGTGGTATGCATGTTCATTTTTCGTTATGGAAAGCGGGTAAGAATGTTTTTGCAGGCGATAAGTATGCCGGAATGTCCCAGGAGGGAATCTGGGCTATAGGAGGTATATTGAAACATGCTCCTGCCATACTGGCATTTGCTGCACCGACAACAAATTCATACAGGCGCTTAGTTCCGGGTTTTGAAGCCCCGGTAAATCTTGTATATTCTGCCCGAAACCGTTCAGCAGCGGTTCGGATACCTATGTATTCCACTAATCCTAAAACCAAGCGATTTGAATTCCGCTGTCCTGATCCTACATGTAATGGCTATCTTACATTTACAGCTATGTTAATGGCCGTGCTCGATGGTATACAAAATAAAATCGATCCGGGTGAACCCCTCGACAAGAATATCTATGCTCTGACACCTGAAGAATATGCAAAAATTCATTCGGTACCCGGTTCTTTGGCTGAATCGTTAAATGCGCTGGAAAGCGACCATGAATTTCTGACAAAGGGTGGTGTATTTACCGAAGGTCTAATCTCGGCCTATATCGAATATAAGCGCGATAATGAACTGGCTGAATTGGCATTGCGTCCGCATCCCTTTGAGTTTGAATTATATTACGATAATTAGGGTTTGGAATAAGTTCGTTCGGGGAAACGAATAATTGTTAGGGTATGAGAAAGGTGCTTCATTGAAGCGCCTTTTTTCTTAAATATTCATTGA
>CAYMQP010000298.1:0-4989 GCA_964392505.1 uncultured Bacteroidales bacterium | reverse complement strand
GAATAATCCATTTACAATCAGAAATACGATAATGATAAGATATCCGGTAATTGAACTAAAGAATGAGGATATTTCTTTTATAAATAAACTTTTCATATGTGCTTCCTTTGAAAAATAACCTGCTTACAAGGTTATGTATTTGCTTCAACCAAGCATAAATATACCGATGATATAAGTTTTTCGAGAATAACGAAGCTAAAAATACATTATTTTTTTAAGAGCAGAAATTGTAATATTGTCGGATAATCAGGTAAACAAATCTCAGTGCTTTTTTCATAATGTATAGTTCAAGATCGATATTCAAAGTAAATTTTTCAAGATCTGTTGCTATTCTTGCTTTTTTTTTATTGAACCTAGTTGCGATTGCGAGGGTAAATGATAGTCTTCGTTTAATTAATAATTTATGGTTAGGAGCTGCTTTACATTACGGAACGGTATTACCTCATCATGCATCAATTGAATATGCACTGAAAAACAATATTACAGCATTTGAAATTGCTCTTTCTACCGATACTTATGGTCGAACTACATGGGATAAATTATATCGGTATCCCAGAATAGGTGCGGGCTATTTAGTAACTACATTGGGAAACCGGAAGGTTTTTGGAACTGCCAATGCAGTTTTTTTATTTATGGATTTTCCTTTCACTTCGAAACCAAAAAAATTTCTAACAGGATATCAGATTAATTTTGGAATATCATATGTTAGTAAGCTCTATCATGTTTATGATAATCCACTTAATATGGCCATGAGTACTGGCTTAAATGTTTATGCCAGCATAAGGTTTAATGCGAAATACCTTATTGATCAGAAAAATGAATTATCGGCTTGTTTCGGATTATCACATTTTTCAAACGGAAAGGTAGCATCTCCAAATCTGGGTATCAATACGGGCTGTTTAATGCTCGGTTATCGGTACAGAATATTAGCTCCGCGCTATCAGAAATTGACTGATAATAAAATGAATTTTTCAAATAAACATAGTGGCGAGGTAGTTATTTCAACGGGAACAAAAAACGATGATCAGATAACCGGAAAAACTTATCTCATAGCTTCGCTGACATGTGACTATAAATATATTTTCAGCCGTAAATATGCATTTGGAGCCGGTACTGATTTTTTTTACGATCAGGCTATAGGTCCTAATATGATTTATGAGCTGGGAGGTAGCTATTCAACCCGCGATTTGATCCAAGCCGGAATTCATGGAGCATTATATGCCCGATATTCTAAATTGACTGTTGTCGGGAATATTGGTACCTATCTATACGCTAAGTATTGTAAATATACCCGTGTTTATACACGTATTGGATTTCGGTATGAAGTTCATCGGCATATTTTATTAAACTTGTCACTTAAGGCACATTATGCAATTGCCGATTATATCGAATGGGGATTAGGTTACCGGTTTTAATTTGTATTAATGTAAATGAAAAAGCCGACTAATAATATTATTCTACTGGCTATTACAGGATTATTTTTCATAATAGCTTGTGAAAGCGATCGGTGCTTCCATGGAACGGGCCAGATTACCAGCAGGAGATTTGAAACAGAGTATTTTTGTAAGATGGGTGTTCAGGGTTTGTTTAATATAGTACTTATTGAAGATAGTCTATGTTATGTCGAATTTGAGGGAGGCGAAAAGGTGCTCGATTATGTCGATGCAAATAATATCGATTCGGTGTTATGGCTCGATAATTATAATCATTGTTTTTTCTTGCGTAAGTATGATAGAATAAAAGCTTATGTGCATTTTCAGAAATTAGACAGATTGGATTTATTTGAAGTTTGTAAAGTTGAAAGTTACGATTCGCTAACTGCTTTCCAATATATGACAGTACAAGGAGAAATGGCTGAAATGAATATCATACTCAATTGTGAAAGGTTTAGTTTTTATAATCACCGGACAACGGGTGGAGATTTTAGTTTTTCGGGAAATGTCGATCGTTGCTGGATAAGCGGTTACTATACTGCTAAATTTACAATGGATGAACTTGTCGTACGCGACTTTTTTGTCAGAAATTCTTCTTTATCGGATATGTATGTGAATGCTACTGAACGATTGCGGGTGGAAATCTTGCACCATGGTAATATTTATTATTCCGGAACTCCCGAAATAATTGTCGATTCTATAGCAGGCACGGGTCAATTGCTACCATGGATCGAAGCCCAATAAACCTATCTTTTAATAACGAAACTTCATCTATTTTCATTGAACATTGAAAATGTATTTGACGCAGGCTTAAAAAGTAGAAGGCTGAACAGCACCTTTTTGCGGTTTGAAGCGATGCAGTTCCATTTCGCGGTAATCCACTACTTTAATATTGTGAAAGTAAAAATGAATGATGTCCAGCCAGCTGTATCCTACACGAGCCATCTCCATAGCACCTTCCTGGCACATTCCCACACCATGACCGTAACCTTTTCCCTCAAAGATCAGTGAATCACCTTTATTAACAATAGAAAAGTAGGCCGATTTAAGACCAAAATGTTCGCGTATGGTTCTAACATTCAGTTCGATTCCGTGAATAACAATAAATTTTGTTCTTTTGGGAGCATTGAATGAAAAGTCGTAACGTCGATAATCTATGTTGCTTTTGGTATACATTGATATAAATGAATCCCATTGTTTCCGCGAAATGGAATAGGTCCAGGTTGCAGCTGGTGATTGAGTGCAAAAAGGATCTTTTATTGACTGTAAGTAGGGAAGGTCTTTTTGCCATACCACTCCAGCCGAACTTGTCATTCCACCGCAATTACTATGGAATGGCGACATGATGAGAATATCCGACTCATCGGTCAGTACTTTTCCGGCAGTTGAATTTGTAGCTAAAATGATTTCGAGGTGTTGGGAGCAGCGACCCTTGTATGCCTGGCAGTGCACTTCATCGCACAGATCGAAACCTTCTTCGGCATGCTTCAACAGATTTTTTATAGTAAAAGTGCGAATAAGCACTGCCTGCGCTTTATAATATTCCAGGGGGGCATGATTTCCACCTTCAGCTTCGATAACAGCCGCGATATATTTCTCCATATCGAGCTTATTTATAATTCGTATTCTGTTATTTTCGCAAAATACAATCAGATTATCGTCATATTCTTTTCCTTCCGTTAGGGGATTTACAGGCTTTATATTGAGGATGCCTTCATTATCGGTATTAATAAACTCAGCAGTTGTGAAATTGCCAATAAAATTACGCTTATCCCTTACTTCGAGTGTATTACCAAACCGGCTAACATAAAAAATTGTACCTTTTTTATATTCTCCAAGAGTTTCATTGCCACGTTTTAATCGGTATTTGCCCTGCTTTATACTAATGGTAAACGAATTAATTTCTTTGGAGTTGAATACGGACACCTTAATGCTTTGTGCAAATATGCTCATGGGAAAAAATAGGAAGAATATGAATAATTTAACACACATAGTTTATCGGATTAAATAGTCATACATACTTTTACTTACTCTTGTTGAGGTTCCAGGTTTTCCTATCATATCAGCCAATTGTTGAAAATCTTGAATCATTCGTTGTCGATATGATGAATTATTCAGCAATTGATCAAGCTCTTTCTGAATATTTCGTACCAGACGGAATTGCAAGAATTCCTTAACTATCTCCCGATCCATAATTATATTGACCAGCGAAAAAAACTTAATATGTACAAAAGGCCGGCCTATTATGTAGCTAGCATTGGCAACTTTATACAGAACGACCTCCGGTACTTTAAAGAGGGCTGTTTCAAGTGTAGCTGTACCTGAGACTACTACTGCACAAAATGCATGAGTTAGAAGATCGTATGTTTTATCGTATATAACCTTTACAGGAGTGTATTTTATGCATTTCTCATAATATGAAAGTGGAATCGACTTAGCACCAGCAAGTACAAGTTCATAATCTTGCAGATTGCTACAGGCTTGCAACATAACAGGTAAACAATTTTTAATTTCGGTTTCCCGACTTCCAGCAAGAAGAGCTATTATGGGTTTATTACTCAAACCATGCACGTTTCTAAACTTATGATCTTCTATGGGAGTGAAGGCTGATATGGCATCGATTAGCGGATTACCCAGATATTCGGCCGTACAACCGTGGTTGTTGAAATATTCTTCTTCGAATGGGAGAATCACATAGGTTTTATCAACACATTTGCGGATACGTTTAATACGTGATTTTCGCGACGCCCAAACCTTGGGAGCTATATAGTACAGAGTTTTAAAGCCTTTCAATTTCGCAAATTCTGCTATTCTCAGATTAAAACCTGGATAATCGATCAGAATCACAACATCGGGATTGTATTCCAGTATATCTTTTTTACATTTTTCAAGAGTTCGCCTGATGGTTTTAAGATGAGATAGAACCTCTATAACCCCGACAAACGACATTTCTCTGTAATGTAAATCAATTTCAGCGCCTGCTTCTCTCATAAGATCGCCTCCAAAGCATCTGAAATGTGCCTTCTTGTCAAGTTGCTTAAGATTTTTAATCAGGTTACTTCCATGCAAATCGCCCGATGCTTCCCCAGCTATTAAATAATATTTCATGCGGTCTGGGTTGATTGATAGTTCTTTCTTAAATAAAAGTTATACTACAAAATTGATAAGTACTAATATTCCTGTTAAAACTGCCGTACTTATAAGTAATCCTTTGGCAATTTTCATCTGATTTTTCCAGATAAGGAGAAAAAATATTAGTGCATTGGGAAAAATACAGCGTGTAAGGAACAGTGGTAAAAATTTAACTATCATTTTTTTGTAATACTCATCTATGAACTCAAAGTGACTCATTTTTGGCATTACAAAAATCAGATACAGGATAACAGGTAATGCAACTCCGATAATTAAACCCGTAACCAGGTTATTGAATTTTCGCATCATCAGAATTTCCAGTTTTTAATAATATTTAATGTTTGGTAACTCGTTAAATCGATTGTAAGCGGAACTACAGCAATATAGTTGTTTTTTAGCGCCCATTCATCGGTATCATCAGCAT
>CAYMQP010000297.1:0-4990 GCA_964392505.1 uncultured Bacteroidales bacterium | reverse complement strand
CCCGATATACATGCCCGGACGGCGTCGAATGTGCTCTCTCCAATCGAGTGTGCGGATGGTATCCTCTGAATAATTTGCTACCGACATAATCAAACACTTTGCCACAAATATAGAGAATAAGCAACTGAGAGCGGAATTTGTTTATTAACCTTAAATTAACAGGCTTCCTTGTTGATATGTTAGTAAGCATGTTAGGTTGTTAAAAAAGAGAGGCAAAACCGGAATGATTTTGCCTCTGGGTGTCAATCAATCAATAACTTTTTAAGCTCTACAAAGCTACAAAATCTATGAAATAGTTACAATATTTTAATAATGTAATAGTTCGATTATTTTTTAAGTATTCCTGAATAGGTCAGAGCGGCTCCAAGCAGCGCTATATCTTTTAACAGCGAACCCATTACCTGAGAATTTTCACTATTCATCGATGGTATGTGAACACCAAGTATAATTATAAGAAGTAATAGTGCAAGCAGCAATGAAGCTAATCGCGCTTTAATATTCAGGATAATGCTAACTCCTGCCAAAATAAACGCTAAACCCGCAATGTATACAATTCCTTCGGGAACTGGCCAGAACGTTGGCAATATATCTGCCGTTTGTGACGCATTTAAAAAATGGAATACCCCAAAAATAATAAAAGGGATAGCAAAGATAAATCGACCGAGAGATGATAGAGCCTTCATAATTGTTTAGGTATTGGTTAATATTCAAATATAGAGTATAAAATCAGACTTTACAAAGCACATTTAAATTAGTACAAAAATGCTTTATAAACAGCTGAGGTATTCATTTGAAAATACGTTAAATATTTCTTAACTGATCCAGATTGCAACTTCATCCGGCAAGGGATTTTTTAATCCCAGTTTATGCTTTTTATTATATTCACATAGGTCCTGATGTAATCGAGTATGTTTTTCTACTTTCTTTAACGATTCAACTGTTTTATAACCCATCTTTTGTAAAGTGTCAATCCACTCCTTTGGAATTCCTTTTTTAATATATTTTTCGACCGGATCGATCTGCTCTTTCTTTTCAGGACGCATCTGGGGAAAGAATAACACATCCTGAATGCTGGGCTGATTAGTCATAAGCATTGCCAGGCGGTCGACTCCTAAACCCATACCCGAAGTTGGCGGCATACCATATTCCAGAGCGCGTATAAAATCATTGTCGATAAACATGGCTTCATCGTCACCTTTTTCCGAAAGTTTTAATTGATCCTGAAAGCGCTCACGCTGATCAATGGGATCGTTCAGTTCAGAGTACGCATTGCATATTTCTTTTCCGTTAACAATCAGCTCAAAGCGTTCAGTAAGTTCAGGATTATTGCGGTGTTTTTTACACAATGGTGACATCTCCACCGGATAGTCAATGATAAATGTAGGTTGAATCAGATGATCCTCAACTTTTTCGCTGAATATGGCATCGATTATCTTTCCTTTACCCATGGTTTTATCAATCTCTATAGAAAGATCTTTACATACCTTTCTTAGCTGTTCTTCAGTCATACTAGTAATATCAGTGCCTGTGTACTCTTTAATCGCACCTAACAAAGTCATACGAGTATACGGACGTTTAAAATCGATTGTCTTATCACCAACCCTGATTTTTGTATCCCCATGCAGGTCAAGTGCCACCTTTTCAACCATTTCCTCGGTAAATTCCATCATCCATTTATAATCCTTATAGGCAACGTATATTTCCATCACGGTAAACTCCGGATTATGGGAGCGGTCCATCCCTTCGTTCCTGAAATCCTTTGAAAATTCGTATACGCCATCGTAACCACCTACTATTAACCGTTTCAGGTATAGTTCGTTGGCAATACGCAAATAGAGGGGAATGTCGAGTGTATTGTGATGTGTAATAAATGGCCTTGCGGCAGCACCACCCGGAATAGGTTGTAATATGGGTGTTTCAACCTCAATGTATCCTTTTGAATCGAAAAATTGACGTAGCGTATTATAAATGCGGGTCCTCTTCCGGAATACCTTACGCGCCTCCAGATTAATAATCAGGTCGACATAGCGTTGACGGTAACGGAATTCGGGATCGGTAACAACATCGTGTTTAACTCCATCCTTTTCTTTCACTATAGGCAATGGGCGAAGTGACTTAGCCAACAATGTCAGCTCTTTCACATGAATTGATATTTCACCCATCCGGGTTATAAAAACAAATCCCTTAACACCAATGATATCGCCAATGTCGAGAAGTTTTTTAAATACTTCGTTATAAAGCGTAGTATCTTCTCCCTTACAAATATCATCACAGGTAATATAGAGTTGAATACGGCCTTTCTCGTCCTGCAGTTCGGCAAACGAAGCTTTCCCCATAATACGCTTACTCATCAGGCGTCCGGCTATGGAAACATCCTGGAAATTGGATTTTTCAACATTAAAATTCTCTTTTATTTCTTGCGATGTAACATTAATTGGAAATTCGGCTGCGGGAAACGGATCAATTCCCATGTTACGTAAATCATCCAGTGCTTTTCTTCTGATTTGTTCCTGTTCACTCAGTTCGTGATGGCTCATTAACTTGTATTCTGTTATAATTGTTGCAAATATAAATCCAAAATCCTCATTTTAAAATTCTTTCTTCCCTCTGACCATTTATCTTTACTAGTATATTAATCCTCTAAAACTTTTTTCAATACCAATAGTTATCAATATACCATACCTTTGCTTAAGAAGAATTTCAATATGAGTTCCATAACTGAAAAAAGACCACGGCTGCCTCACTGGATGAAAGTGCCTATGCCTCATGGTGAAGACTATTCGAAGGTAAAAAATCTGGTATTGCAGCAAAAACTTAATACCATTTGTGTAAGCGGTAACTGTCCCAACAAAGGGGAATGCTGGAGTGCTGGTACAGCCACTTTTATGATACTGGGCGAAAAATGCACCCGCAATTGTAAATTCTGCCAGGTATATACTCAAAAACCCGATCCGGTTGATTGGGACGAACCAAACCGGCTGGCCGATATCATTAAATCGCTTAACCTGCGGCATGTGGTTTTAACTTCTGTAGCCCGCGATGAGCTACCTGATGGCGGAGCTCAATTCTGGGCCACTACCATTCGAACGGTAAAAAAAATTAATCCCACTGTTACCATGGAAGTGCTGATACCCGATTTCCGGCGGGGAAGCCGTGCTCTCGACCTCGTGATTAATGAAAATCCCGAAGTGATATCCCACAATATAGAAACCGTGAAACGTCTTACTCCTGCAGTAAGATCAATGGCACGTTATGAGCATAGTCTGGAATTGCTACGATATATTTCTAAAAAAGGTGTTATTACTAAAACAGGACTGATGCTGGGATTAGGAGAAACCGAGGAAGAGGTTAAAGAAGCTATGAACGATTCCCTACGCAGCGGAGCTAAGATTTTTACTATCGGACAATATTTACAACCTTCCAAAGAACACTATCCTGTAAAGGAATATGTGCATCCCGAAGTTTTCAAACGATTGAAGGAAATAGCACTACAAAAAGGTTTTCGTTATGTAGAAAGTGGTTCGCAGGTGCGTTCATCGTATCATGCCGAACAACACATTAATGCCCGTTGATCCATGCCCTATTCAGTTGAGTTCAACGATATAGGATTGAAAGAATATAAAGAAGCTTGGGATTATCAGGAATCGGTGCATAAAACTTTGCTAAGTACTCGCGAGGTAAATCCGCATTCAAATTCAGCGGGCATGTTGATCTTTTGCGAACACCCTCATGTTTTTACATTGGGGAAAAGCGGACAGCAAAACAACCTGCTGATCAACGACAATTTTCTAAAAAAAATCAATGCGACTTATTCCCGAAGCAACCGGGGAGGTGATATTACCTATCACGGCCCCGGCCAGATAGTTGGCTACCCGATTTTTGACCTGGAGAAACTGAAACTGGGAGTTAAAGAATACATTCATCGGTTGGAGGAATCCATTATACTTACGCTGAATAATTACGAAATTATGGCTACCCGACTCGAAGGAGCCACCGGGGTATGGCTGGACACCGATACGCCTCAGGTGAGGAAAATATGCGCGATAGGCGTTCGCGTGAGCCGGGCCGTTACCATGCATGGCTTTGCCCTGAATGTGAATACCGACCTCAGTTACTTTTCCTATATCAATCCCTGCGGGCTACCCGACAAAGGGGTTACTTCTATGCAAAGAGAACTGGGGAGACCATTTTATTTCAATGACGTAAAAGAAAAACTAAGGAAAAGGATTGCTAATGTGTTTAAGCTTAAATTTCTTTAGAATAATTCTTAGCTCAATACCCTGTTTTTTCATGAAAATATTTTGAAAAGAAAAATATTTTTCTTTTATTGACTTCTGAATTGAAATACTGCAAAATAAGATAGAACCTGCATTACTTAGTCAATAATTACTGGTAATAATAATATAAGACTAATGAAGTGAAATTTATTAAGTCAAAAATTTAACATAAATAATTTAAAAATCCTTTTTTGATAATTTAAAATCTAATTAAAAGGATGTTATATTTTTATTTCTGTATTACCTAAATTATATTTCTAAACAAATTCTATTATGAAAAGGCTACTTATTTATACCGTAATTATCATTATGTCGACCTTTTGTGTATCAAACTCCCAAACTAATGATTTTAAAATTGGCATGTTTGGTTTTAATTACATGACTACAAATAATTTACCAGTTAATACATTAGAAGTTAATGGTTTCAATTCCAGCTCATTAAATATTCTTGAAGAAGATGGATTTAATATAGTAACTAATTATCAACCTAATAGTTTTGGTTGTTATCAGCAATGGGTAGAACGGTGGCTAGATTTAATCGACCTTAATAATTTAGAAGTCATGGTTGAAGCAAGGAATTGGTATTTACCAGAAATTACAGCTCACCAGCATCAATATTGTATCGGCCCTGAAACTGAAATTTTTAATAACTATAATACACCATTAACAGAAACTGATGTGGCAAGACCCAATTATGATGCATTAATTTCAAA
>CAYMQP010000296.1:0-5018 GCA_964392505.1 uncultured Bacteroidales bacterium | reverse complement strand
AAAAACGACTGAATCACCACGCCAAAAGAACCCACTGTGGGTTGCAGCTCGATAGGCAGTTCAACGCCATCCACAATTTTTGGTTTGGTTGAAAAAGGTATTTTACTGCCCAGACTGGCCGAAAAATAAATCCTTTTAAAATGATTGCTGTATAATCCACATTTCAATGAGAGGATAGCATTTGAAAATCCATTGCTTTTGAGAGTATATTGAGGGTCTAAATTATATACCTGGGATTTGTTAATAAAATAGCCAAATTCCGATTCAAATGTCACCTTTTCCATAATGCCATAGCCTATAATGCTTCCTGCATAGTGATAATATGCCTGATCGATAAGGTTAAAATCTGCCTGGTGATCATTCTTAAAATATCGGTTACCATAATTGAATTTATAAAAACTTATTACGTGCAATGTATTTTTTTCCTGAACCATCAGGTTGCTGGTACCTCCGACCGGATTCACCGAAGAGAGACACTGGGCCTGCAATCTGAAGGGTTTGAATAAAGCGATTAAGCCCAATAATATGATTATTCTAGTAAACAACAATGATTATAGATTTTGTTTGCGATTCATCATTTCCATCTGTTACTGTACATCGAATCTGATTATTGCCGGCATGACATGGTGAAACCGCATAAATTACTTCACTTCCCGATCCCAGCAGATCGCCAGCAGTTGCCGACCAGTTATAGTTAAGCTGATAACCTGTTGCCGTAGCCCGTATAATTGTCGATTCTCCTGCAATAAGTGTATCTTCTTCTGCTACAAGCGATTCGAAATTCAAGGGATCATCAGGATTTCCTCCCGAATTATTTTCATTGTTTCTTTCACATGCTATAGAAAGAATAGCTATTATCGAGAATAATAAAAATCTGACTTTCATATTTTTTAAATCACTATTATTGATCCTTTATACAGCGTACCGAAAAAGCATAGGTTTTGGGAAAAGTATTCCATCGCCCGACTTCATCGGAATTTATATCGAGGCATCGCCGCCAAGCAAATGAACCAAATTCTGTAGATGTCCACATATATTCAAACCATCCCAGCAGACTATATATCCCATTTTCTGCACGGCGGCCTGAAAGTAGCGCCTCATATCCCGACTCCCCTCCTGCCTTAAGCTTAGTGCCTACTCCGGCTCCCCTCCATATGTTTTCCATATCGGCTTCCTCAGGAGTCATTCCCAGGTAAATTTCCAAGATTTTCCATTCTTCATCCGACGGAATATGCCAACCACAGGGACAAATTCCCTGCGCATTCTCAAGTATTGAACTGTCCATGGCTGCATACCAGTCGTATAATCTGCCATACACAGGAACATTATCATTATCATCATCGTAAGCGTAACTTCTTATTTTTGAGCCGTCGGGTGAGTGAGTTACTATGAGATTTTCCTGCATCCAGTATTGATCTCCAATTTTGACAACCCTATACATATTACCTTCGATATCTTCTAGCAACTGATCGTAAAGCATTACATTGCCAATTTTCATCTGAATGGTTTGGTCTGTAACCGTTACTGAATAAATACCAGCTGTCAGATACTCAACATCTTCTTCATTCGATCCGGTTGACCAGAGATATTCATATGGTGGAGCACCACCGGTAACAGTTAAATCAATTGCACCATCGGAAGCCCCTGTCGAAGAAGGAGGAGATACCGCAAATTGAAGGAATATAGAATCAGGATGCGGTTCGGTAATAGTAATACTTTCTGTTGCTGATTGACAAACGGCATCGAATACAGTAACGTTATATATTCCTGCAACCAAATTTTCAATATCTTCCGAATGCTCATTGTTCGACCAGGTAAAGGAGTAAGGTGTCACCCCTCCAGTTACTATCAAATCAATTGAACCGTCATTACCACCACAGATACTTACGTTTTTTTGAATATAGCTTACTTTCAAAGTATCTATTATGTCTTCTTCGATATCTTCACTACACTTTGGAAAACATAGAATTATTAAAAGTATAAACAAGCTACCATATAGTATAGAATTGATTTTCATATATCAGATATATTCCTTTTAAAGTTACGTGTATAGTAAATATTGCCCAAATAATTCAATCTTTTTAGCATTCCCCCGTTTACCAAAGCCTCTACTAATCCAAATTCAGTTTGAGACTTTCGGAGCATTTCCTTCAAGGCTTCTTCCTGCATAGGATGTACGGCTGTAATAGCCAGAATATCGTCTTTTAATGTTCCCGTTGAAGAAAAAGCATTGCCTTCATAACCGGCTAGTAATTCAACCTGGGCAATCTGATCAGAAAAAATATGATACGCTTTTATAAGAGTTACATGAGAGGGCGGTAAAACATAACTGAAAGCAGGAGGTCGTATAGGTACCGCCAAATAAGCGATAACAGGATCGACACTTCTAATATAATTGGCTACTTTGTACAATTCACTTTCCGAATCGTTATAGTCTTTTACTAACATTGTTTCAGTTACCAGTTTTCCTTTATATTCATTTGCGAATTTTTTTACTCCAGCTAGAACAGATGAGAATTGAAGCGATTTAACGGGATGATTTAATTTCTTCCAAATCGAGCTGGTAACCGTATCGATTTTAAGCGAAACCAAGTCAGCCTTCGATACATCATTCTGTACATCAGGTAAAAATATCAGCGAAGCATTTGTCATAACAGCTACCGGAACGTTGGTTGTCTTTAGCATATCAATCAACTTGCCTAAATTAATATCCAGTGCAGGTTCTCCATCAGGTACTACAGTTATATAGTTGGGAAATTCCTCAGTATTGGCTAAAGAATTCAGAGTATGGCTCACTTCCTTTAATAATTCATCAGGGGAATAAAATGCCTGTCGATTTGCCTGCATTTTAACCGCTTTCCCTACCTGGCAATACCTGCATGAATAGGTACATACTTTATACGGAATATTATTTACTCCCAAACTTATACCTAATCTTCGAGAAGGAACGGGGCCGAAAACTCTTCTAGCCATACCTTAGCCTTTTAATTCATTTAATGCATCATTTTTATTGATGAGATGCTTTCTTCAAATACTTAATACTATAATTGGTTTTGGTTTTACCTCTTACTATTTTATCAAGTTTCGATTTCAGCATTCTTTTCTTCAGAACTGGCAGGCGGTCGATAAACAGAATTCCTTGTGTATGGTCGTATTCGTGCTGAATAACTTTCGCAGTATACCCTGAAAATTGCTTTCTGTGTTTTTGTTGATCCCTGTCCTGATATTCAACAATAATTTCCCATGCTCGTTCAACAGGTTCACTTATACCTGGAATACTTAGACAACTTTCTAGTTCGCTCCATCTTTTTTCCGATTCAGCTAAAATTGTTGCATTGCAAAATGTTTCTATAATACCATCATCATCCGGGAAATATATTGATTTATTCCTATCGGTTAATTCATCATATAATAACTTACTGTTCACAATAAATACTTTCAAATCATGATTCACCTGTGGAGCTGCGAGTCCGACTCCACCTGAAACTTCAAGCGTCTGCCACATATCATCAATTAATTTTTCAAATTCATTTATGTCGGGCAGTATGTTTCGACCCTCCTTCCTCAATACACGATTACCATACGCCATAATAGGCAAAACCATTTTCCTATTGTTTTAAAATATTCCAGATTTTATTTATGCTCTCCGAAACCTTTGATTCAGGTTTGTACTCTGTTATGGTTCTGCCTTCGATCATAGCTCTAATGATATCCTCGGTGAAAGCTATTCGGGCAATAACAGGTATAGCGTTACTTTTAAGGTAGGATTCAATTGCCAGTGATTGTTGCTTATCGATATCGAATTTATTTATCACGGCATATACCGAAATTGAAAATCTGGCAATTAATTCAACCAGTCTTTTAGCATCGTGCAAAGCTGCTTTCGAAGGTTCGGTTACGAGTAATACAGCTTGAGTACCCGTAAGTGAGGAGATAGCGGTACATCCAATACCTGGGGGTCCGTCGTTTATGATATAATGCAATTTATTTTCCTCTGCAATTTCTCTGGCCCTGATTCGAATTTTTGAAATCAATTTACCGGAGTTTTCTTCTCCAGGGTATAATTTAGCATGAACCAATATGCCAAAACGGGTATCAGAAACATACCAGTAATTATTTTTGTTCCTGTACGATATAATAGCATTATTAGGACATACTCTTTCGCATAACTTACAACCCTCGCATTGAAAAGGATCTATTTGTAGCTGTCCGGATTTCGTGTAGTGTATGGAACCGAACTTGCATATTTCTCTACAAGTTTCACAGATTGAGCATTTAGTAGTATCGATCTGAACATTCCATCCACCTGAATAAATATTTTCTTCCCTTATTTGTGGCTGAAATAACAAATGCAGATCCGAGGCATCTACATCGTTATCGCAAATTAAAGCATTCTTAGCCACAGAAGCCAAGGCTGCAGTAATGCTTGTTTTACCCGTGCCACCTTTACCACTTAATACGGTTATTTCCTTCATATTCAACAAATCTGTTTTCCAATATATTGGCAATAGATTTAAAATACTTTTCTATTTCTTCAGGAACATTATTTAGTATTTCTCCTTTGGCATACTTGGCAGCATATTCCCTGCAAAAAGGGATTTCACCCATCAATTCTATTCCTTCTTCCTCGAGATAATGATATACACTATCGTCACCCATACCTGCTTTGTTTATAATTACACCAAAGGATTTTTTCATATTTTTCAGCAATTCAACTGAGAGCTGTAAATCATATAATCCAAAAGGTGTAGGTTCAGTAACAAGAATTGTATAATCAGCATCGGCAACGGCTGCCACAACCGGGCAACTGGTTCCCGGAGGTGCATCATAAATAATAATTTCATTTCTATCTGAAATAAGTTTTTTTAGTTCATAGATCATCATGGTTTGCATTACAGAGCCGATTTTTAACCTACCCTCACTTATACCATTTCCTTCATCCACTTGATAATGAGTAACACAGCCTATTGATTTCTTTTTTATTTCAATAGCATTATCGTTGCATGCTATCGAGCAAG
>CAYMQP010000295.1:0-5042 GCA_964392505.1 uncultured Bacteroidales bacterium | reverse complement strand
CTTTTAGGCCAAGTAAATCCTCCGAGAGGAAGCCCATAGGGCTTACATTATTGTATCCCCGGGTGTGAACCCGGGGTTATATAAACAACAAGAAAACCGTCGCATCTGCCAGGTCTCTTCTAGCATAGTTGCTTGTATGCGGCGGAATGAGTTTACATATTCAGTTATTTCTTCAAATACAACTTATCCAGTCGTTTTTCGATGTATTCAAACAGTTGCTCGCAAAATTGTTCGCGCTGGCGCGATGTGCAATCAGAAAAACACTTTAAACGGCCCCTTACAGTGCGGTATCGGAAAATGTGCAATGCCCTGAGGCCTTTCATATCGTGACGCCGGAAGTTAACCGGGCTTAACAAAACGGGTATACAGGCTTTGGCTTTATTCCCAACGAATATGGGCAACTCATGCTCTGTAATGAATTTACTGTTCAGGAATGAAGGAGAAATAAGGAGCAGACCTAAACTACATTCTTTTAACGCCCGCCTTATTTCCTTTACCCAATTCTGGCCCGGAAGCAGGTTATCTATATCATGCCAGATAATGTATTCGTAGGTTTTTGATGGCCCCATTTGCTGAAGTATAAGTTTTTTAAAGCGAACGGCCAACTGTATATTTTCATGAGCATAGGAAAGAAAAAACGTAACAATAATCCTTTTCTTCTTCTTCATGGCTTAACAGGTTTTCCTGTTAAAAATAGGCTATATTCCTTATTTATCACAAATTACCTATTAACAAATAGATAGCAACTTTTTTGATGGGATTTGATAGTGATAATTTTAGGAGTAGTAAGACACACCCCCATGGCGTAGCCGGTTTTTTTATATGAACATTTCTCCAAAATATCAACAAACCTTGACTTTGGCAACGGAAAAACGTAATTTGCATGGAGATTGATTTCCTTTTTTTAGATGCAATAACTAAAGAATAACATTTTTTAGTGGTGTTAGTGTAAGATTAATTTTTGAGGAAGGCGTAAACAAGTTCTGTGTTCAGCAAAAAAATGCAAACAGTTAATTTGTATCTACTATTTGATTAATTACATATAATACAAACTTTAATTGAATAAAAACATCGCTTATGTCTACACTAAAAGTAAAAACATCAGTCGATAACGGTAAACTCCAGTTTAAACTTGATGGAAAAGTCATCATGAGAGATACCGGTTCAGCTTCAGTAGAGCTACCAGATGGATCTTCTCATACAGTTGAATGGATCGTTATCGGAGTTCAGGGAACTAACTATTCTATTGTCATTGATTCACCTGAAAGTGCAAAAATGAACCTGACAAAAACCCTTGGCCCGGAAGGTAAGGATTATGGAGGTTTCAGTTTTACTGCATAAGAAATTTAAAAAACGCGTTATGAAAAAAATAGTATTAATTACTTTTCTGGTTTTAACCTTAATAGAATGCTTTGGGCAGGGAAAAAACGATTCAATTAAAAACGATTCAAATAAATATGACATTAATGTGCTGTATTCAAAAGTATATAGTCCACAAGGTAATACCAGCATTATTAATCCTTTTACCCAGCTGAACCTGACATCTAACTTCGAGAATCAGTCAGCCTCTGCCACCATAGGTGCTAAATGGGGAAAGTCGGCAATGTCTGTTTTTATTAAACAACCCTTTAAAGAAAAGCCCAAAAAAGCAACACCCCTGTCGCTTGATGGATTAGAAAACGGGACTTCGTTTGAATTTGCCTATCAGTTTACGCTTTGGAACCCTGATGCAGATTTAACAGCCTTTGAAAGATACAGGAAAAAATATATGAAAAAAAATAACATTAAAGAGGATTCGGCAAAATACATCACTTTTGCTGACCTGGATGCGGCATCGAAGAAAGAACTGAAAGACAGTAATAAGATAAACTGGAAAATCCCAGTTCTTTTCGGACTTGCGTATTCCGCCGGTAAAACATCATACAATTATATTACCGACAGTGCATCGATCAATCCTTTAAAACTAACCGGAGTAAATCAGAACCTGAGAATTACCATAGGGACTATTATTAAAAGCTCACAAGTACTTGCTTTAAGTTATGTTATACAATATAAATACAGCAGCGACAATCCGGTAGAATATATTTTTCCTTTGGGTACAAATGGCGCTGCATACACAAAAGAAGTAGTAATTGGTAAACCGGAAAGAAAACAGGAAAGTCGGATTGCACTCGAATATCGATGTACATTTTTTAATAAACAGAATAAGCCAAGTTTAGCTTTAAATCCTTCAATATCGTACCTGGTGAACCAGGAATTACTTTCGATAGCCATACCAATTTATTTTTTAAATTATACAGCAGACAAAAAAACCAAAGGGCTTCAGGGCGGAATTGCACTGGGGTATTTATCTGAAACCGATTCGTGGGCCAGCTTTGCTGAAGGTTTAACAGCAGCTTTATTTATTGCCGAACCATTTGATATATATGGTTTATTTAAAACAAAATAACAGTATGCAAAACCCAGCATTCAACACTACAACAAGTACTTACTCTTGACACGCATACCTAAAAATTCATACATTTGATATTGCATTAGATAAACCAGGTGATAATATAAAAAAGAGTTATGCCCGGTTTTATTAGAAATTTAAACTTATAACTATGGGATTTATAAAAGAATGGGGATTAATAGCAGGTTTAGCTGGTTTGGCCCTCGGGAGTTTTTTTGTACTTTTCAGAGAAGTTATAAGAAAAAATATTTTTTCTACCCTGACAAAAAAACAATCCTATATCATAATTATTGTTTTTATGATTTTAGTGTGGTCATTATCAATATTTGCGATCATTGAATATTATCATACGGGTAGTGGCTCTGATTTAACTGCGGTAACTGTATTGGTACATGGCGAGAAAGGAATAGACGAAATGATATTGCCAAATAGAGGTCAGGTAAAATTGATTTATGGAGGTATACCTATAGTTGAAACGTTAAATGCAAAAAGTGAAGCTACTTTTACTATTCCGTCGAAATATTTTAGATCAAAAGAAACTGTGAAGATATTATTTTACGACCCTGATGGAGAACCCTACAGAGCAAAAAACCCGGATTCGCTCTATAAACTTCAACCCAACGAAAACCTTTATTTAGAAGTTAAACTTTTCGGGCTTGATAAGATATGGGGTGTTATAGAAGATATAGAAACTGAAAAACCAATTCATGATGCTCGAATAAGTATTCAAGGTGCTGTAACTTTCTCCAATGAATATGGAGAATACACCTTGTTAATTCCCAAAGAATTTCAGGAAAAAAAGCAAACTGTTAGAGCAACTAAGGAAGGATACAAAACATGGACACTTAATGTACCAATACAGACCAATAGAGAATTACCAATTAAAATGACACCAATAAATAATGAAAACTAATGTAGTATTCATTGTTTTTATTATTTTGAGCAATATTGCACTTCCTCAGCAAGTAATATTAAAGGGGCTGGTTTCAATTCATAACAGCAAGCACAATACAGGCTCAATTGAATATATAAGTAATGCATATATTACAGCTCCTAATGCTAAACCGGCTACAACTGATGATTCTGGAGCATTCGAATTGGAGTTTGTAGGGGTGGAAGTTGGAACTGATGTAAAGTTGACGATTGAGAAAACAAACTACGAAGTTACGGACACAACAGATTTGAAAGTAACTCTGGGTAAAATATTACCTGTGAGAATTTATATGGCTCTCAAAGGAGAACTGTTAAAAGCACAAACTGCGATTAAAAATACTAGTATAGAGACTCTTCATAAGGAAAGAGATGCATTGATTGCAAAATTAAGGGCAAGTGAACAGGAAAGCAGGGATGCTATAGCTGAATTGGAAGAGCGATTTAACCAGGAAATAGCAGATAGATTTGAGGCAGAGGAACTTCTTTATAATAAAGTTTTATCGCTGGAAAAAAAATTACCAGAATTTGCCTTGAATCTGGCAAGCCAGAACCTCGATTTTGCAAACGAATTATACATAAAAGCATATGAATATTATATAAGTGGTGATATTGAAAAAGCAATTGAAATATTGGATGACGAAAAACTGGAACAATCCTACCAGGAGGCAGTTAAAAATAAGGCTGAAGGTAAAGGATTGGAGAATATTGGTAAGGAAATACAGGAAAGGGAGAATTTAAACATAGCTAGAATTATAAATACCGTTGAGTTAAAAGCTAAATCATACCTTTTATCTTTCGATTTCCCTAAAGCAATACAGGCTTATGAAAAAATTATTTCAATGCACAAGGAAAATCAATTTGATGAAGAGAAACTGGCCTATATCTTTGTGATTGGACGCCGCCTTGAGGAATTGACTCCCGAGTTCCTGGCCACATTCAAACAGGCCAGAGACAGACCGATTTCCTTCCTCTCCAGGGAAGACGCCAGGCAGCTCATCAGAGAACCCATGTTGGGCATACTAGGATACGACGACGATGCCATCGAGCGAATTCTTTCTGTCACTGCCTGCCACCCTTACCTGACACAACTGGTGTGCTTTGAGCTGGTTGACTATCTCGACAGTTCAGGCAAAACCAAGGTAACGATAGACGACGTGAACGCTGTTATTGATGATGCCATGGAAAGCGGTGGTTCGGGCCTGGCCTGGCTCTGGGACGGGTTGCCCATCGCTGAGCGATTCATCCTCTCAGCAGTGACCAGTGTCACTGACGAAAACGGTATAGCTACCAAAGAAAGCATCAACGAAGCCCTGCGCCGACATCGAGTACGGTTGCTGGGTATCGAGTTGACCCGAGCCCCTGACATGCTGGTGGATTGGGGCTGGCTTGAGAAGACGGAAGAGCGAGGTGGCTACAGATTTGTTGTCGAACTATTGAGACGTTGGATCAGAAAAAAACACTCCCTGGAGAACGCCAAACGGGAGTTGGAAAGTATCAGCAAGCGGGCTATCCGCGACTACACCTACGCCCGGCAAGCCCACATTGACGGAGACCTGGAAATAGCCGTGGAGAGCTACCGGCGTGCCCTGGCCGCCAACCCCAATCATGCGGGAGCCCAGCTCGGCCTGGCACAAGCCCTGCATGAACAGGGTCTGAT
>CAYMQP010000294.1:1203-5061 GCA_964392505.1 uncultured Bacteroidales bacterium | reverse complement strand
GGCAGGGACTATCTCTAATGCATTGCCTTTTATAAGTTCTACTTTTTCAGATATCCCGGCCTCCTGGAAATATTTACGTGAGTATTGTATCACCTCATCGTTAATTTCTATTGTTATTAGTTTTCCACCTTCTGCTAGTCCTTTTACCAGACAAATAGCCGAATATCCGGTGAATGTACCTATTTCAAGTATATAATTCGGATGAATCATCCTACTTATAAACTCAAGCAGCTTTCCCAATAAAGGGCCGGATATCATTTTCGGATATATAGTTTTCAGATACGTTTCCCTGTACAATAGCTCCAGAAGAGGATCTTCTGGTGTTGAATGAGACCTGATATAATTATTTAGTTGCTCCATTATATTTTCCATATATTATAACTTAATAAAATATCAGTTGTGAAAGCTTATCAGGATGGTAAATTTCGTTTGAAATCTCAAGGATTTCGTTCGCTGAAATGAGGTTTATTTTATTACTTAATTCATTTAGCGATTCCACTCTATCGAATAAGAGTATACTTCTGCCATTCGAAATCATCTGATGTTCGTTGTTTTCTGCTGCCATAGCAATCTGTCCGATCAACTGTCGTTTGGCTCTAGTGAGTTGAATTATTCCAAGCTTGACTTCCCTGATTTTTTTAAGCTCTTTATAGGTAAGTTCCAGACATTTATCGATATCCTTTTTATCGGTACCAAAATATATGGTTACTATTCCAACATCGCTGTAAGTATTGTAATTTGATTCTACATTATATGCCAATCCGTTTTTTTCTCTTAAGGCCATATGTAATCGGGAATTCATACTGGGGCCACCCAGCAGATTATTCAATAGATGAAGTATCAATCGTTTTTCTTCGCGGTTGCTGTATGCCAAATTTCCGAGAATACAATGGGCCTGATATGTGTTATGTTCTTGTTTTAAAGTTTTTATGGTATAGGCTGCCTTATTATGTACTTTTCGGGAGTTAGATGGTTCTTTTCTTTCAAATTCGGAGAAGTGCTTTTCGAAATAACTCAACAACCGTTTGAACGGTATATTTCCTGCAACTGAAACTACTGTTTCGGTTGTATTATAATTCGAATTGACGAATTCGATGATTTGCTGACGGGAATAGCTATTCAGCGAAGCTTCAGTTCCTAATATGTTTCTTGCTATAGGATTATCCTGAAATACTATTTCTTCGAAGTCATCGTATAATTGCTCAACGGGCGAATCCTTGTAGGAATTTATCTCGTCGATAATTACATCTTTTTCTTTCTGAATCTCTTTTTCAGGAAATGACGAGTGAAATATTATATCGGTTATAACATCAAATGCTCTTGCATAATAGTTATTGAAAAAAGATGCATGAATACAAGTTTCCTCTTTAGTAGTAAAAGCATTTAGTTCACCGCCTACGTCCTCCATACAACTTAGGATATGATGCGCTTTTCTTTTAGTTGTGCCTTTAAAAATCAAATGTTCAACAAAGTGCGCCAATCCATGCTGATGTGTAAGTTCATCGCGCGAACCGGTGTTCATAATAACGCCGCAATGGGAAACAGGTGAATTAGTAGTTTGGTGAACAAGACGTATACCATTTTTTAAACTGTATGTATTTAATTCCATCTTAGTATTTCCTCTCTGAAGTGTAGTAAAAGTAAAAAATGATCATATATTTACCAGCTCACCGAAATTAATTTTACTTCTATCAACAAAATGAAAATCATAACTATTAATAGATTGCAAAAAGCACTCAGTGATATGTATCTATTGATGACAATTCCTAATACATCCTTTTTGTTAAACAACAATTTTTATTAGATTTGCAGCGCCCAAAAATAACGGTGCCATAGCTCAGTAGGTAGAGCACAGGACTGAAAATCCTGGTGTCCCTGGTTCGATTCCAGGTGGTACCACAACAAAATTGAGGTCGGAACATTAAATAATAAAGCCGGCCTCTTTTTATTTATATTTCAAGTTTTATAAAACTTTAAAATATCTTTACCAGATGCCGAAAAAACGTACAACAGGATTAACAAAGGACTCCGGATACCAGGTTGGTGTACGACGTACAATCAATCTCCCAGTGAGAGAGATTTGGAAATTTCTCCTCTCAAAACAGGGCATGGGCATTTGGCTAGGAACCTGGGAATTCGACAAATGGGAAACAGGCATTGAATATTGTACTAAAGAAGGAATAAGCGGAAAGATAAGGGTTTTCAAAGTGTTCTCGCACATCAGACTTTCGTGGCGACATAAAAACTGGAACAATAATACCATTCTGCAGATTCGTACTATTCCTCATTCTGGTAAAACAACACTGAGTTTTCACCAGGAAAAGCTACTTGATGCCCGACAAAGGGAAGAAATGAAGCAACAATGGACCAGAGTTCTTGAGGAATTAATTGAGAACTTAAAGATGAAATAATTATTTCTGCATATAAGTATACACTATTTACTTTAATTAATGGTTTCGGAAATATCGTTAACGGAGAAAAAGAAACAGATGCGCCGATTTATTAAGGATAAAAAGCAACAACTACCAAAAAGAGAAATAAAAAAGCGTTCGGCAATTATTTTTCGTACTATTGAAGAAATGGAAGTATTCAAGAAACCCAGATAGCTATGGTATACTGGTCGATTGACGATGAAGTGCATACACACGATTTTATTCTCAGATGATACAAAAGAAAAACCATCCTACTACCTGTTATGGAAGGCGATAACCTGAAAGCAGTAAAGTTTACTAGTAGAAAAATGTTACGCAGGGAAGAAAAACTAGGGATTTATTAGCCTACCGGAGAAGGTTTTTCCATAAATCAACCTATAGATATGATTATAGTACCGGGTATGGCCTTCGACAAGAATAATAATCGACTGGGATGTGGTAAAGCATATTATGATAAATTTCTTACTAAGGTTAATGCTTTTAAAATTAGTGTGCTTCGATTTTCAGTTAATGGATAAGTACCTTCGAATAATAAGGATGTTAGGATGGATATTGTAATTACTGATTAAAACAAAATTTCTTTCTTAAAAAGAATATCTTATTTACTTTATGTTGTTATAGGAATTTTTTTTGTTGTATCTTTCACTATAGAACCTATACTGGAGATGAAATAGAGCCGAAAGTGTAATATTTATTAAACATGTAATATAGTATACAGCTTAAAACAGAAACATATAATAATTATTTACCTAATCGAAAAACAAATTATTTAAACATGAAAAAAAACTGGAACATTTTAGGTTTGGCAATACTTATTGTTGCCCTGATCATTGGCTGCGGGAAAGTCCCCCAGGAACAGGTAGATACTGCAAAAGCTGCTATCGATTCACTTATAGCTCATGGAGCCGATAAAATCATGGCAGACGAATTTGCCGATTTACAGGACGATTTTGATGAAGCAATGGAAATGGTCGAGACTCAAAGCTCGAAAATGTTTAAAAGCTTCGGCGATGCCAAAGAAAAATTAGCAGATGTTATTGCAGATGCAGAGGAACTGGAAGAAAAGAATGATGAGAAAAAAGACGAATTAATGGAGGAGATTGAAGAATTGATGGAAGAAATTGGCACTATGAACAACGACAGTAAAAACATGATTCCGAAAACCGGTAATGTTAGCTCCAAACAACTTGTGTTAAGAAAGGATGCTTATGCAGTGGATTCTGATCTTGAAGAAATTAATACTATGGTTGAAGAGAACGATCTGGTGGCAGCTATAGAGCAACTGGAAGAACTTAAGGAAGAAGCAGAAAGAATAAATTCTGAACTTAAAGCTGCTCAGGCAGGTAGCAAACCCGTCAAAAAACCAAGAACAACTTCAACAACAGGTGGTACCCTGAAACCATCGAAGAAATAATTAGTGTTAAAT
>CAYMQP010000294.1:0-1193 GCA_964392505.1 uncultured Bacteroidales bacterium | reverse complement strand
GTGTACTTTAATTATATCATTCATTATGGTCAAAAATCCTCTATGATGGTCTTTTTTATTAGGTATGATATAATTTAATCAGTAAGTTGTATAGTAAAATGAAAAGTTGTACCTGCACCGGATTTACTTTCAAACCAAATTTTCCCATTATGATAATCGATAAAATCCTTGCATAATACTAACCCTAATCCTGTCCCTTTTTCTCTTTCAGTACCGCTAGTTGTCTTGCTTTTACCAAGCTGAAATAAATTTTCAGCTTCTTTATGTCTAAAACTCATGCTATTATCTTTATTTGTGAAGACAGAAAAAGTATATGAGATGGTTGTTAATACTTAAAGCGGTAATCATAATTTGATACAGTTGGCATTGTCGTGTATTCCCTTGGATTGAAAATTTATTAATCCGTTGTTGATTTCCAGTTGCATTAAAAAAAATCGTCAGAATCCCATATCATCTCCTCCAAAATCGTTATTTTCTTCACTACCACGGCCATTTCTACTCATACGTTTCTTCTGATTAAGGCGATAAACTAATGTTAGTGTGTAGTTGGGTTTCGACCATCTGAATTCGTTTTCAGAATATAGATCGGGTTGATCGATCACAAATCTAAATTTGCGGCTGTTTAATACATCATGTATATTGAAGGTAAGAGTTGCATTTCCTTTGAGTAAGTCTTTACTAATACCCAAATTCATCATATAGAATGCCTTACGAAGTCCCTGGGTTGTTTCTCGTGGTGCACGGTAAAAGAAAATAGTCTGAACATCAATATCTTTTGGTAACCGAAGTCTGGTATTCAGACGTGTATTCCATGAGTAATCATCGCTATGAAGATTTTCTCCTTCAAAATCACCATTAGTAATTGATCGGAAAAAGTTGAAATTAGCTGAAAGTGTTAACCACTTCTGAACATGGAGTGTCAGATTACTTTCGAAACCGAATGATTGCCTTTCAGCCAGGTTAAGTGGCATAACGAGTGTAATACCAGTAGTATCGTTAACAGTACTCACACGCTCCATAACATCAGTAGAATAACGATAATAAACTCCAGAATAAAAGTTAAAAGCCTGCAAATTTGCTATATAACCAGCTTCAAACGAATGTGTGTATTCCGGATTTAAATTAGGATTTCCGGTACGTATATTTCTCGAATCGCTGTATGTATGAAATGGATTCAGGAACCAGAAACGTGG
>CAYMQP010000293.1:2673-5090 GCA_964392505.1 uncultured Bacteroidales bacterium | reverse complement strand
GGGCACCAAACCGGTTATGTGTAAGCGAGGTATCGCGGTTGCCATATAAAGTATACCGAAGCCAATTATCGGAGTTATCCTGCAATATGGAAAATGAAAAATCGTAGACCTGTTGAACTGGCATGAGACCTGAACCCATACCGCCAAATTTACTTTGAAGTTTATTGCGTAAGAATGAGGATATTCGGTCACCTTCAATTTGCGAATCGCCATAATGCATAATTCTTACGGGTTTAGGAGCCGATGCTGCCGTTTCGAAGGCATGAAATACTTTATAAAGGATTTTTTTGTTGTTTTTCGGAAATTGCAACCGGCATATACTTTTTCTCAGGCTATCGGCGTTGGCGCGTATAGTATCCCAACTTTCATCCTCTTCTTGAAGGCTTATTTGTTCTAATATACTATCCGTTAATAAAGCATTCTGGTCGATAATATCCGATATATCGGCATATTTAGGAGGCTGAGGATTAAAAATATCTTTCGGGGAGGCAAACCTCAGACGCAGGTTACCAATCAACCGAATACCGTTTTTTGGTAAAACAGCAGCAATAACAAGTAATACGGTTAATACCGATAGTAGAAACAAAACCGTTATTTGCGGTCGGATATTCATACAAGCTAATAATATGGAGACTTAGCTTTTTGGTTTAATTTTTAGTTTCTGACCAGGTTTGATTTTACTGGCATCGCTAATGTTATTCAAACGCATAATGTCGGTATCTGTAACTCCGGGAAAAAGCTTGGCTATATCCCACAAAGTATCCCCCGATTTAACCGTGTACATTATGTACTCACCGTTATAATCCTCTTTGTTTACTATCTGCTCGGAATTGGAGATAGTAACAGGTTTCCCGATACGTGCTTGTTTCTGAGCAAATGTTAGGTTATCTATGTCGCGATATTTACTGGCCTGATTTTTATGCTTATAAATGGTTAGTTTTTGTCCGGAGCGAATAAGATTTCGTCTTATATTATTCCAATATCGCAAATCGGAAATTCGTACATTATACCATTCCGAAATGTACCCCAAATTGTCTCCCGATTTAACTATATATGTCAGCTTGACATAATCACTTCCCGGAGCATGAGGAATGTAAGCGGTATAGCTATGAGCTGCAGGACTAATCGTAAATTTCGATTCATCGAAAAATACGGAATCATTGTAAGCAAATATGGAATCTTCATAATCAATGAAACTTAATGTGTATTCGGTTGGAAGGCACAATGAATATGTTTTTTTACCAGCAGGAATAATATCGTATCTGTATTGCGGATTCAGATCCTGAAGTTGTTTAAGAGGAATACCAAGTACTTCGGCTACCTGCCCGAGATGTAATTTTTCTTTTATTTGCAGGGTATCGGTTTTAAGCGGTATATCTACTTTTGCAGGTACCAGTTTGTGTTCGGTGTAATAATTCATAAGATATGTAGCTGCAATAAAGGCTGGTACATGACCACGAGTTTCTCGTGGTAGATAGTAATAAATATCCCAGTAATTGGTTTTTCCACCAGCACGGCGAATAGCCCGATTCACGTTACCGGGGCCACAATTGTATGCGGCGATAACCAAAATCCAGTCCTGATAGATGTTATACAAATCGCGCGAAAAACGCGCGGCAGCATGTGTTGACTTAATTGGATCGCGACGCTCATCAACCAGGCTGTTGATTTCAAGTCCGTACATTCTGCCTGTGCCATACATGAATTGCCAGAGTCCTACAGCACGGGCCCGGGAGTATGCCCGCGGATTTAATGCCGATTCAATTATCGACATATATTTTAACTCGTTGGGAATATCGTAATAATCGAAAATTTCATCGAAAATCGGATAATAATATTCCGAAAGTCCCAGCATTACTTGAACCGATTTTCGTCTTTTTTTTGTGTAACTGTCAATATAATTTTTCACAATACGATTGTAAGAGAGATCGATAATAGTTGGGATCGATGCCAGCCGGGCAATATAAACCGAATCAGCGAAATCTGGAATACTATCGGTCGTAACTTCAATTTGGAAAGTATCTGGAATAGCTTCATGAACATAGTATAGGTTAAGCATACTATCAAGATTAATCTCAAAATTCGATTCTAAAGAATCAAAAACTTCAAGTGTGGCATTTAACGAATCGGCAAGGTAAATTTTGGTTGTATCGTCAAATTCCGGATTAGCATGTAATATACTTATTATACTTACTGTTATTGCTGAAGAAAGAATTGTTTTTATCATTTTAGAAAGATTAGAAGTAAATACTAATTTGCACCCCGTACGAATATGTATTTTTCACAATATTCGATTCGGGAATAAGTGTGGGTTGAAAACCGATAGTAAGATCATCGCTGATATCATATTGCAGAAAGTAGGCATCAGTCATAGCATCGACAACATTTGCCAGGTATAATATCCCTATAAATATAAT
>CAYMQP010000293.1:0-2663 GCA_964392505.1 uncultured Bacteroidales bacterium | reverse complement strand
AAATATAATAGCGTATGTGCGTTTATTCAGGTACTCTTCTTTTTCAGCCTCATATAAATTTTTATCTGCAGCATACTCGGGATTACCTGACACTGCTTCAAAATAATTTTTCTTTGCTTCCTGATAATTCTTATTCATCGTATAGTAGCGATAATATAGGCCCGCTCCCGCCGCATAAATTATAGGGATTTTCCAGTATCTATGATTGTATGCCTGTCCTAAACCAGGCAATACTGCCGAAAGAATGGTAGCACGCTGTGGCGATGGAATTTTTCTCTGTTGTGCAACTTGTTCTGTTGTATCCGTATCGGTAACTAATAGAGTATCGGTTTTATATGCCTTGAGAAGGTTAGTATCTGTTTGAAGACTATCAGGTAATTTATGGTACTTTAAATCGGAGTGAAGTGTTGTAATGAGCGTATCAGTTTGCCGTAATGAGTCAGCTGTTGGGGTATACGATCCATTAACAATGGTTTGCGATAAAAAAAACAAAGCACCCGTAAGGATGCTTATTGAGTATATCTTTGTGCGAATACTTTTCAACTCTCCTGCCGGTTTCAGGTATTAAGCTTATCAAAAATAGCAATTATTCTTTCCAGATCTTCATCAGTTTTAAACGGAATAACGATTCTTCCGCTTCCATTATTGTTTCTCCTGAATTCTACATTGCTCTGAAAAAAATTACGCAGGTGGTTTTTTAGTGACTCATAATCTTTAGGTGGCTGAACTGCTTTTTCTTTTGGAGTTCCTTCATTACCCTCAACCAGATTTCGAACCATTTCTTCAACTTTGCGAACGGAGAGTTCCTGATCAACTATTTTATTGTATATTTTGAGTTGTGTTTTCGGATCGCCAATATTGACAAGAGATCGGGCATGTCCCATGGATACTTTCTGATCTTTAATACCAAGTTGAATTTCGGCAGGTAATCTTAGCAAACGAAGGTAGTTGGCAACCGTAGCTCTTTTTTTCCCGACCCTTTGACTCAATAATTCCTGGGTCAGGTTACACTCATCAATTAATCGCTGATAGCTGATAGCAATTTCGATGGCATCGAGATCTTCGCGTTGAATATTTTCGACCAATGCCATTTCGAGAAGGTTCTGGTCATTTGCTTCGCGAACGTAGGCAGGTATTTTGTTAATGCCGGCAATTTTAACTGCTCTGAGCCTGCGTTCGCCCGTAATAAGCTGATAACGTCCGTTCTCTGACCTACGAACAGTGATTGGTTGAATGATACCGATTTCTTTTATTGAGTCAGCGAGTTCGATAAGCGATTCTTCATCGAAAATAGTTCTTGGCTGGTAGGGATTTGTATCGATAGAATCAATTTCAATTTCAGCTACACCGCTCATTCTTCTGGGCAGTTCCCTGAATTCAGTCGATGTTTCATTTGTATCAATTAAGGCTCCTAATCCTCTGCCCAGTGCATTCTTTTTTGCCATTTTATTCTTTCTTGATATTAACCATCTGGAAATGGTTAAACTTCTATTTCTTCATTTTTTGTAATAAGCTCGCGAGCCAGGTTTAAATGATTTACCGAACCTTTCGATTCGGCATCGTACAGCACAACAGGTTTGCCAAAGCTTGGTGCTTCGGATAATTTAATATTTCGTTGTACAATAGTTTCAAATACCATTTGCTGGAAATGCTTACGTACCTCATCAACAACCTGATTCGAAAGTCGTAACCGGGAATCGTACATAGTAAGCACAAATCCTTCTATTTCAAGGTCGGGATTTAGGCGACCCTGAATAATCTTAATGGTGTTGAGTAGTTTACCTAAACCTTCGAGAGCGAAATACTCACATTGTACCGGAATCATCACTGAATTGGCCGCTGTGAGGGCATTAACTGTAATAAGCCCAAGAGAAGGTGAACAATCGATAAGCAGGTAATCATAGTCGTCTTTAATAGGTGTTATCACCTTCTTCAGCATATGTTCGCGCTGGTCCATGTTTAACATTTCGATTTCGGCTCCTACCAGATCGATATGCGATGGAATAATATCCATGCCATCGATTTCCGATTTAGTAATTGCTTCCCGAGCATCGAGTCCTTCGATAAGGCATTCGTAAATACTTTTTTCAACATTACGAACATCAATACCTATTCCCGAAGTGGCATTCGCCTGCGGATCGGCATCGATAATAAGAACTTTTTTTTCGAGAACTGCAAGACTTGCTGCAAGATTAATTGCTGTAGTTGTTTTACCTACTCCTCCTTTTTGATTTGCTAATGCAACCACTTTTCCCATGAAGACGAGCTTTTTTTGTTTTAGGTTTATGTTACAAGTATAGAATAATTTTTTGTAATGATGCTCCAAAAATAGTACTTAAAAATCCGTTCGAATTTTGGACTATTTTTCTTTTGTGAACATTTTATTTTCACGATATTAACAAGTTATTAACATTACAAGTAATCATAAGCTGATCAATACGTTATACTTCAGAGTAAAACATTTCATTCATTTAGCCTCGAAAATTAATCATAAAATGATAACCAAATTCTTCTCGTAAAAATATATTCTGCCTGCTTTAAAATAATGGGTTCGATAATTATTTCGCTTGATAAATAACTATCTCATATATTAACGGCCAAAGCTTACCGGTAACATAATAAGTATTGCTATCAGGATTATAGGCAATACCATTGAGTACATG
>CAYMQP010000292.1:2136-5100 GCA_964392505.1 uncultured Bacteroidales bacterium | reverse complement strand
CACCTATTTTGTATTTAAATTGTTGAGGCATCGCGCATTAATCCCATTGGTTTATTAAATATTTTGTCTTGAGTTTATCCTTTGCTAGTCCCATGCATAATTCCATTTATCCATATAATATTCAGCCTTTTTGAAATCATCATTTGTCCTATTTAATAGTTTCCTAAGTTCATCTTCAAGACAATTCTTTATCTCTTTATATTCGGGATTAGTTACTAAATTGATCATCTGGTAAGGATCATTCAGGTTATCATAAAGTAACCATTCACCTTTCAAGTCTTTTACGTAAGTATATCTTTCGGTCCGTATACCTCTATATTCTTTACCGCCTTTTTCCCTGCTCCATTGATGGAAAGGTACCGGGCACATAATTAATCCTGCTTTTATTTCTGGTTTTTCTTTACCTGATAAAAATCTCGAGAAGTCAATACCTTCAACTTTCTCAGGTATAGGTAAGTTGCTTAAACCCAGCAATGTAGGCATGATGTCAGGGGTTGAAAATGGTATTGATATTGTTTTTGGAGAATCAAATGCTACAGGATATTTCAAAATAAAAGGAACTAAAATAGATTCGTCCCAAGGTTGTTGTTTTTTCTCTTTACCATGAGAAAGTAACATATCTCCATGATCTGATGTGAACACAAAGATTGTATTTTTTTCAATACCTGCTTTAAAGATTGCATTTTGTAATTTACCAATGTATTCGTCCAAAGCTGTGCAATGCGCATAATATCCCGCAATCATTTTCCGGGCTTCTTCATTTAAAGTATCTGGCACATTGGGTCGAAGGGTAATCGTATTGAAATCACTATATATATGCTGATATTTTTCTGGTGCAGTATGGTAAGGTGCGTGAGGTGGACCCCAGGATAAGAATAAAAAAAACGGATTATTTTTATTCCTGTGAATAAATGCAATAGCCGAATCAGTTTGCACTTCAGCATCGTATCCTTCCCAAAAATGTTTTTTATTATTTTCATCATAATAAAAGGAGTTATTATAATCATGCGTGCATTCTAATACTTTCCAATAATCAAAACCTTGCCTTCTGTTTTGGGGGACTGGCAATTTTCTATGTTCCCATGTATCTTCTCCCTTGGGATGGCCATTAAGATGCCATTTTCCTATGTACCCGGTTATGTAGCCATTTTCTTTATAAACTTCTGCAATAGTTTTTACTTCACTTCTAAGAGGTTTGTCATTATAAAAAACACCATGAGTAAGAGGATATTGCCCTGTTAGAATTGATGCCCTGGTAGGGCTGCAAACCGGGCAATTCGATATGGCAGTTCTAAATATGATGTTTTCTTCAGCAAGATGATCCAAGTTTGGAGTTTTAACATCTATATTGCCCACGTATCCCATAGCTTGTGAGCGCCATTGATCAGCAAGTACAAAAATAACGTTTGGTGCTTCCTCTTTTTGGTTGCAAGAATTTATTAAACCAAGAATTACGATTGTTATAGTAACCAGTTTTAATTTCATTGTTAAATATCCCATTAAAAATAATTTTTACGACTATAATTTAGTTCCCTTTTGCATGTACCCCACATTCTTCGTGTATGAGTAGTGACGGGACAGGAATGAAGTCCTAATCGCTCCAATGAATACTGGTTAAGAATATCAAGCTAATTATAAAGCAAGATACAGCCATTACTTACATACGATGTCAGGCAGCGTAAATAATTTTATAATTTATTTTCTCTAATCAGTTTCAGTGTATAATCTAATATACAATCCTTGTCATTCAGTAAATCATCTAATGATGGCGTCACATAGTAATCAGGTAATACTCCTTTCTCAGCATCATTATTATTACATGGCGCATAAAATATTGAAAGGCATGTATAACAAGTTATATTTGTATTTGGTAACACAAATCTATCCAGGCCTCCATTACTCACCAGAGGTTGACCTGATTCTTCCCCAACAATCGTTGCAGCCCCATAACATTTGGCAGATGCTGAAAAGAATGTTGCTGTAGAATAAGATTTCATGCCAGTTAATATATAGGTTATGCCTGTAAATCTGTTGTTTCGGGCAACTGTATGTGTAGAGAACTCCTGCCTGATGTAATTATCTTTAATACTGACTTTCGGTTCATTGTAAATCGCTTCTTCCCTGGTTAGCGGACTAATTTTAGTCACTCTTTTATTAAACATGCAGTAGGGTTTACAGGTAATATATGACATTAATGTATCTGCTATATCAGTTATTCCACCACCGCTGAGGTTATCAATTATAAGGTATTTCACTTTTTTTTCTGCCAGTAATGCAAAAACAGAATCCATGAAATGAAGAAAATCTGGTTGAAATTTTCTTTTGTAGAGATAAGCTATGTCATCGTCATAAAAACGTAATTCATACTTCGGCCTTGATGGTTCTCTAAAAACATTCCATGATGCTCCTGCCAGTGTATGTTCTTTGTTATTCAGTTTAATGTGGAAGCTAGTAAATGATCCGTAGACAAGTCTATAATAAATGTGAAATTCTTCCTCAAGCAATTTTGTTTTATAAGATTCCTTTTCTCCTGGAATGTATCTGATCAGATTTTTAATTATTGTATTTGCAGGGACCTCATTAATTGTTTCAATAATCGAACCTTTTATAATGGCTTTATTATCTGTATAATTTTCTTTTACATACATCATGTTATTGTATATGATTATTTTAAATGGGAAAAACGGATGATCTGTTTCAGGGTATATTTCTTCTCTATAACTTAAGGATGTATGTCCGTCAATAGAAATAATCGGCTGCATAATCCTGAAAAAACCTAATGCAGACATTGGGGAATGAATAGTCTCCTTTATGCTATCAATTTTGCTTTGTAAATTATTTTCATGATAATAGTTTAAGAATGTTGGGTGATAATGCTTCATTCTGGAAATCAAAGTATCCATATCAGCTTTGAATAAAGCAGGTTCAAAAAGTTGCAGTGTGTCTTTTTGCCCATATGTAACT
>CAYMQP010000292.1:0-2126 GCA_964392505.1 uncultured Bacteroidales bacterium | reverse complement strand
AAGAAGTTTTTTCATTGCTGAATATCTTTTAATGGTTTTTTGAATTTAATCATATTGCAGGAATGTTTTATTTATGCTGGGCTTTATTCACTATTAGCTAGTTATCAATCCTTTACAATCATCAATCCGTCCAATCGAAGCACTGCTGTACCCGAAAAAAAATAGTATTCAGGGTCGGCAAAAAAGTATTTTCAGACAGACAAGCTTTTATGCAATTTTGGATTGTGCAATGGTTCGAGCGAATTGCAAATGTGCTTGACTGTGTGGGCAGGTTATTCATTTAAGGTTATTATGACTTTGATTTACAAACTCTATCTGCTGCTAATTTTCCAGTAAGTATCGACATTGGCACACCAGCCGGGCTATATACCCATTGCCCTGCCTGAAAAATATTAGGTATTGGGGTAAGTACTGATTTATCCGAATACTGTATCTTATTTACAACAGGTATTTCTTTTTCAAATGACCATCCTACTATTGCCCCGTCGGAACTTTCAACCCTGTTTTTAATACTAATGGGTGTAAAAGAAAATTGTTTTTCAATGTGACCTTTCAACTTTGGATAAACCGAATTGGAAAGTACGTGAATCATTTTAGATTCAACCTCATTTCTAAATTCTTCATACCAACCAGATTCCTTTACCTTTTTAAACAACTCATATTCAATAATAAAACTAATAATTAATCCTGTTTTGTTTTGAGGAACCAAACTTTCATCTTTGAGGCCGGGAATTGAAATCTCAAAAGTGTTGAGCTTTAAAAAACGGTCAAGCCAGGATAAAACCTGTGTTTTATTTGTTTGCTCCCAGGTGTCTAATATTTTATTCAACTCTCCACGATGAATATCATTCAATCCAGCCTTAGATGGGGTATAGAAAAAATGACCATTAGCAATCTCTTTAAAATAGGAAAGGGGTAAATCAACTTCTAAGTATAAGGAAAAAACAGATTCACTGCCTTTACTTGCCATTATACTTTTTTTGTTGGTTTTAAATTTTTCCTGAATTTTAGAATCTAGTCTTCCGGTTTGAGTAATGTTGTAAAATGCCTTCAGGTCAGCTGCCCAAATTAAATTATCGTACCCGTACTTTTTGCCACTATCATCAATCACATATTGTTCATCTGCGTGTACTTCTTTAACAATAGCGTTAGGTTTCAGCTCTCCATTTAATTCCTGAATTTTGTCAACCAGAACCTCGGCGAGTTTATTGATACCCCCTTTAGGATAGAAATAATCGAGGTATAGCGAGAAATAACTTAGGGCAAAAAAAGTAGGTGTTCCTTTAAAGAAGTGCTGTGATATAATATCTCGAAGTGAAGGTTTTTTAATAACTTCCTTCAAGTAATTTTCAATAGGTTTATTCAGCCGGTTTATTTTCCCAACTGTAAAAATAAATTTTGGTAACCAGGGTAATAGTTTCTTAAACAGATACGATTTATCCTTCTTAAGGTCTTTAAAAACAGGATTCTCGATGCCATATAAAACATCCAGGTGTTTCATAATTTTTCGCATTGATTTAATGAACCTATCAATATCCACTTCGTTTTCAGGAAATAAGTTAACCAGCATGTCGCGGTATTCCTGAATGGAGCTTAAATCTTCAACGCTTACAATTATATCTTCAACACCTACTGACACTTTGCTACGCACAACATCAAGCTTAATGCCCAGATCTTCTAACATGGGTAAAATTACACCTGCGCTTTCAAGAGCCCTTACACCTGCATCAAAATTATAGCCATCGCGTTTAAAAGAGCTAACCAACCCGCCAAATTCATTGTTTTTTTCAATGAGTAATATTTTTTGTTTGGCACGTGCAAGGTATGCAGCAGAAGTTAAGCCGGCAATTCCTCCGCCCACAATTATTGTATCGTATTTTGTTATTTCCATTTTAATCCAGTCTTCCCATTTTTATGCTGATATCCCATAAAAGTTTTGCGATATCCATGTCCAGCGCAGGTGGTGTAGGTTCTTCAAGGGTTGTAAGATTGAAGAATTTTCCGTTAGTATTTTTTATTTCATTTGAAACCCCAAGATAGTAAAGGGCTTCGGCTGAGATTGAAGCTGGTTTTAGTCTTTTATCCAGTATGTTTTTTTTGAACCACTTATAAAGTCGGCCATTTTC
>CAYMQP010000291.1:0-5102 GCA_964392505.1 uncultured Bacteroidales bacterium | reverse complement strand
CACAGGTACGGCAGCTTGGAATTTTTATACCATCACACAATACATCTTAGGCATCAAACCACAATACGACGGGCTGGAAATATCGCCATGCATACCCAAAAAATGGAAGCAGTATGAAATTCACCGGAAATTCAGAGGTGCAACTTATGAAATCAGTATTCATAATCCTAAAGGAGTAAACAAGGGAGTTAAAGAATTGGTAATAAACGGAAATAAAATCGAAGGTAATCTTATTCCGCTTCAACCTGAGGGTACAGTAAACCATGTTGAAGTGAGGCTTGGTTAAATTAGATTTCATTTTTTTGACCGGAATTAAGGGGTACAGCTTAAAAAATTGTAATTAGTAATAGTAATTTACCATAAGAATGATACAGAAACACCTAAATAAAGAATTGCTGAGCGATTTATTTATTGGAAATAACGACCCTGATATGAATTCTGAAATACTTGAAACCGAAGAGGTTAAATCAATGATGTACCACCAATGGAAGAATCCTCATGAAGTGCACGTTACAAAAAAACCCGATCTGAAGATACTTTTTGAAAAGATAAAGGAAAGGACTCATCCTGAAACTATTTTGCATTCTCCCAATACACAATTCCTTATTACAGAGATTGAAGATCTGAAATCAAACTATCATGTACTCAGAAAAAGGTTATTAACGGCACTGGCAATTGCTGCTTCCATTGCAATGCTTATAGCTCTTGGAAGTATTTATATTATCAACCGGAATCAGGTTTTCCGGAAAACATATACCGAAAATATTGCACCTAAAGGACAAAAATCGCATGTAATTCTACCCGATGGGACCAAAGTTTATCTGAATAGCGGATCGGTGATACGATACGATAATTTTTTCGGTAAAAAATACCGCAAACTCAAACTTATTGGCGAAGCTTTTTTCGAAGTGACACCTCAGGAAAAACTTCCTTTTGTTATTAATACCGATGATATTGAAGTTACTGTTGTAGGCACTAAGTTTAATGTAATGGCATATCCCGAAGATGAAATTGTGGAGACTATAGTTGCGGAAGGTAAAGTATCTGTGATGGAACTCCATAACCAATCATCACTATTGATCGGGGCCAACCAAAAAGCTACTTTTCATAAAAACACACAATTATTGTTGCTGAACGACGTCAATCCCGGTTTATACATCAGCTGGAAGAACAACCTGCTGACATTTGATAACGAAAACTTTGCCGATGTAATCAAGAAACTGGAACGCTGGTATGATGTCAGCATACAGGTCGAAGGTACCGATTCAATCAAAGACAGGTTTACCATGACCATAAAAAGTGAAAGTTTGCGGGAAGTGCTTGAACTTATCAGTCTGACAACAAACATTGAGTATACTATCAAGGCAAATCAGGTAACAATAACCTATAAATAATTACGAACCTAAAATAACTAGACTATGAAAAAACCCATTGAGATCAATCCAGGAAAAACTTAAAACAATCGATCAATTACCTTAAAAGGTAATGGAGCTTTTCCTATGTTTTATCTTTTAATAAATCAATAACTCTAAAAATACTAACAATCATCAAGTATGAAGAAACATCTTTCTAACCCTAAAAAGACCGTGGATATGAAAAACAGAAACTTGTTCCTCAAAATACTGGGAATGGTTGTATTAACCATGACCATGAATTTTTCATCATTTGCGGCTTATGAAAATCTGCTTAATGAGCGTGTTCAGCTTCAGGTAGATAATGTTACCCTAAAAGATGCACTGAAGGAAATAGAGCGTCAAAGCGAATTCACATTTCTTTACAACGATGCATCGATCGATGTAAATCAGATGATAACTGTCAGTACCAACGAGCTTTCCGTTAAGGAATTGTTAGATGCTCTTCTTGAAGACAAGGGTATTGATTATACGATCATCGATAATCAGATTGTCCTAACCCGGGCATCGGTGAATCTTCAGGAGAAGAAAACAGTTACCGGGTTTATCAGCGACTCTGAAACAGGTGAGGGTCTTCCCGGTGTATCCATCCTGGAAAAAGGAACCAGCAATGGTACCATTACCGATCTCGATGGTAATTTTACTTTACAAGTGGCAGAAGATGGAACACTGATTATTTCCTATGTAGGTTATGTGACCGAAGAAGTCAGCGTTACCGGAATGACCGAAGTGAATATAACCATGATCCCTGATATTATCAGTCTCGAGGATGTAGTGGTGATCGGTTACGGAACTATTAGGAAAAGCGATCTTACCGGAGCCGTTGCTTCGGTTTCGGCCGAAGAAATGCAGCAATCGGCTGTTTCTGGTCTCGATCAGGCATTACAGGGTCGTACTGCCGGTGTAACTGTTACTACTAACAGTGGTTCTCCTGGTACAGCTCCTATGGTTATGATCCGGGGTATGGGTACGGTAACTAATCCCGATCCGCTGTTTGTTATCGATGGTCTGCCAGTATCGGCTGAAGCTGTTGGAGCGTTAAATCCCGGCGATATTGAATCAACAGAAATATTAAAAGATGCATCGGCAGCAGCTATTTACGGTTCACGAGCTGGTAACGGAGTAGTTCTTATCACTACGAAGAAAGGTAGTGTCGGAAAATCATCATTAAATTTCGATGCCTATACCGGAATTCAATCGGTGGTAAAAACCATGGATCTGGTCGATGCTAAGGATTTCATTACCCTTCGTAATGCCGCTGGACAGTCATGGGAGGATAGTTCACAGGTCACAAATACCGACTGGCAGTCAGAGATTTTTCGTCCTGCAGCCATCTCGAATTACCAGCTTTCTTTTCTGGGAGGAACTGAAAATGCCACCTATTCATTAATTGGAAGTTATTACGATCAGGAAGGTATTATAAAGGGAAGTGATTTTAAACGATATACTTTCAGGATAAATACTACGGCCGATGTTAAACCTTGGTTAACGGCTGGTGAAAATATAAGCTATATATACTCGACTCAGAATATTATACCCGAGCAGGATGAATATACTTCAGTAGTCATTACGGCACTAACCATGGATCCGGCCGTACCAGTGTATTATCCTGACACGGTTGAATTTACCAATCCGAATAATCGATTCTATCCGGCGCAGCGGAATAACATCCGCAACCCGGTAGGGATTATTGAAAGGAATCATCATGTGTTACAGACTAATAAGCTGCTGGGAAACGCATATATCGATCTTAAACCCGTAAAATGGATAACATTGCGGACTAATTTTGGATTAGAGTCAACCCGGAGGCAGAGAGAAATTTATGGACCCGAATATTTCGAATCGGAAGATGCACTGCGTCCTCAGAATATATTAATTAAACTGGATTATAACACAACATCGCTTCTATGGGAAAATACAGCAACCATTAAGAAAATATTTGCCGAGAAACACGACATTACTTTACTTGGAGGCTATACACGCGAGCTTACCAGCTATCGCTATATGGGTGGTGCTGCATTTAATGTACCTCTTGATGATAATTTGTGGTTCTTTAGTAATTCTTCACCTGATCCTGAAGGTGAACCGAACGATTTTCAGGATATTACATCAGAAATTGGAGGCTATACCCTCGATGAACCCGTACCTTACGATGCTGCACTGATTTCTTATATCGGCAGGTTGTTATATTCTTATGATGGAAAATATGACCTCCATGTTACAGTCCGTCGCGATGGTTCCAGCCGTTTTACGGGTGAGGATAAATGGGGTATTTTTCCTTCCTTTGCAGCAGGCTGGAAGATTAGTGAAGAACCTTTTTTCCGTAATGTAGCATTTATCAACTTCCTGAAATTACGTGCCGGCTGGGGAAAACTGGGTAACCAAGAAATAGGTGACTATGGGGCATATACACCAGTATCTTATCTTATTGATTATACTTTTGGCGATCCGCAGCAAAGTTATTCCGGAGGTGCTCCGCTGGGATTAGGTAACAGAAATTTATTCTGGGAGGAAACAGTAATGACCAATATAGGACTGGATATTAATTTCTGGAAAAATAAACTGGCATTCAACATTGATGCCTATGTAAGAACTACCAGTAATATGTTAAGTCGGGTACCTATACCATTAATCGTGGGAGTAACCCAGCCTCCTTATGTGAACAAAGGTGAGGTTCAAAATCAGGGTATAGAAATTAACGCCATATTTAAAGAGAAACGTGGTGACTTTAACTATACTATAGGTGCTAATATAGCTTTCCTGAAAAACGAGGTTACCTATTTGCCCAGTGACATTCCGGCTGGCGATTTCAGGGATATAGGTTATGTTAATCTCACACAGGAAGGTCAACCCATAGCCAGTTTTTATGGTTATGTAACCGACGGATACTGGCAAACTCAGGAGGAAATTGATGCTGCTAACCTTCTGGCACAGGAAACTGCGGGTGATGACGATGTTTATTATGATGGACTAAGGACTTCACCAGGGGATATAAAATTTAAGGATCTTAATGGGGATAACCGGGTAACGGATTCCGATCAGGAATTTATCGGAAGTCCGCATCCCGATCTGACCTATGGTATCAATATCGATCTACAATATAAACTGTTTGATCTGAAGATTTTTGGACAGGGAGTGTATGGTAATGAAGTGTTTTTTGGACCCATTTTCTATCTTGAATCTCCCAATGCATACTGGAATCTGCTGAGTACCATGAACGATCACTGGGAGCAGGAAGGTGACAATCCTTCAGTACCGCGACTGGATTATACCAACTCTAATCTGAACCTCAGAAAATCTGACCGGTATTTATACGATGGCAGCTATTTCAGAATAAAGAATGTGCAGCTGGGAGTAACATTGCCCAATCAGTTTACCAAGAAGATTGGAATTGAAAGGTTCAGGCTTTATTTGGCTGGGCAAAATCTTCTGACATTCAGTAAATACCCGGGATTTGATCCGGAAATCGGACGTGGTCCTGAACAGTCAAATAGCCGTGCCGAACTTGATATGGGAATCGACCGCGGATTATATCCTTTGGCCCGGAGCTATATGGTAGGTGTAAACTTGTCATTTTAAGTCATTGAATCAATAAAAACACTATTGTCATGAGAAAAATAATTCAAATAATAATATCCATATCGCTCCTCGCAGTGGCTTGCAATGACGAGGAATTTCAGAGTAGAGAAC
>CAYMQP010000290.1:0-5117 GCA_964392505.1 uncultured Bacteroidales bacterium | reverse complement strand
GCTTTACAGCATGCACTTCATGCTGCTCAGAAGAAAAAGGATCAATATGTATCTGTAGAATATATCCTTTTAGGATTAATACAGGGAAACGATACCATAGCCAAGCTTTTAAAAGATAATGGATTAACCGTTGCCGAGGTTCAGAAATCCATTGAAGAACTCAGAAAAGGGTCGACTGTTGATAGCCCTTCGGCTGAAGAAACCTATAATGCCCTTAACCGGTATGCTATTAACCTGAATGTTCTGGCACAGACAGGTAAGCTCGATCCGGTTATTGGCCGCGATGACGAAATCAGAAGAATATTGCAAATTCTATCGCGGCGTACCAAGAACAATCCGGTACTTATTGGCGAACCTGGTGTAGGAAAAACTGCTATTGCCGAAGGATTGGCGCATCGAATCGTGTCGGGCGATGTTCCTGAAAATCTGAAGTCGAAACAAGTGTATTCTTTAGATATGGGAGCTCTAGTAGCAGGAGCAAAATATAAAGGCGAATTTGAGGAAAGATTGAAAGCGGTTGTGAAAGAAGTCATAGCTTCTGAAGGAGAAGTAATTCTTTTCATCGATGAAATCCATACTCTGGTAGGGGCTGGCAAATCGGAAGGAGCTATGGATGCTGCCAATATTTTAAAACCCGCTTTGGCCAGGGGTGAATTAAAAGCTGTTGGTGCCACTACGTTCAACGAGTACCAGAAATATTTTGAAAAAGACAAGGCACTGGAAAGAAGATTTCAGGTTGTTATGGTGGATGAACCGGATATTCAAACTGCTATTTCAATATTACGTGGATTAAAGGAAAGGTATGAAAATCATCATAAGGTAAGAATCAGGGACGAAGCCATAATTGCCGCCGTCGAATTATCAAATCGTTATATTACTGAGCGGCATTTACCGGATAAGGCAATTGACCTGATCGATGAGGCGGCATCGAAAATGAGAATCGAGATGAACTCTGTTCCTGAAGAAATTGATGATATCGACCGGAGAACAACACAGCTCGAAATTGAGCGTGAGGCTCTGAAACGCGAAGGTGATAAGAAAAAGATAGCTGAATTAAGTGAAGAAATCGCCAACCTCGTTGAAGAACGCGATAAACTCAGGGCCATTTGGGCGGCAGAGAAAGCACTTATCGACAAAATACAACGTAACAAATCGCTTATTGAGGAATACAAACTGCAGGCTGAGCAGGCCGAACGTGCCGGCGATTATGGTAAAGTAGCTGAATTACGTTACGGTAAGATTAAAGAAGCTGAAGATAATATAGAAAAAAACAAAAAGGAACTTGAAAAGAAACAGGAAAATATGGCGCTGATCAGAGAGGAAGTTTCGGCTGAGGATATAGCGGAAATTGTATCGCACTGGACAGGTATTCCGGTTTCTAAAATGCTGGAGGGTGAACGGGAGAAGCTTTTGCATCTGGAGGATGAATTGCATAAACGCGTTATTGGTCAGAACGAAGCTGTATCAGCTGTTTCCGATGCGGTTCGCCGGAGCAGGGCGGGTTTGCAAGATGAGGCAAAGCCAATAGGTTCGTTCATTTTTCTGGGAACAACCGGTGTTGGAAAAACCGAATTGGCAAAAGCCCTTGCGGAAGTGCTTTTCAATGATGAAAACCTTATGACCCGCATCGATATGTCGGAATACCAGGAGCGGCATTCGGTTTCGCGCCTTATCGGAGCACCTCCCGGGTATGTAGGATACGACGAGGGTGGTCAGCTTACCGAAGCTGTACGACGAAAGCCCTATTCTGTTGTTTTGCTTGACGAAATAGAAAAAGCACATCCCGATGTGTTCAACATTCTGCTTCAGGTTCTTGACGATGGACGGCTTACCGATAACAAAGGAAGAATAGTGAATTTCAAAAATACCATTATTATTATGACTTCCAATATTGGTTCGCATCTGATACAGGAACGCCTGGCAAATGCTGACAAAAAAGATAGGAAGAGAATGCTCGAAGAATTACGAAAAGACTTAATGGAGCTTATGCGAAGGACCATACGTCCGGAGTTTCTTAACAGGATCGATGAACTAATTATGTTCACACCTTTGACTCAACAGGAAATAAAAGATATAGTAAAACTCCAGATTAAAACAATCAATGAGCGATTGCTAAAGAATGATATCAAACTTGAGGTAACCGATGCTGCGCTGGAATGGGTCAGCAAAGCCGGATTCGATCCGCAATTTGGTGCACGACCTATAAAACGGGTTATTCAGCGCGAAATAATCAATAATTTATCGAAAGCTATCTTATCGGGTACAGTTATTAAAGATAAAAAAGTAGTTATTGACTGGAGTAAAAATAATATCGTATTTACAAATACCTGATTTTTAATTAAAACTTTTTACACATTCTTCCTGTGTTTCGTGCAGATCAAATACGTTATGCAGCTGTAATAGTTTAAAGAGCTCCATTACCTCAGGACGAATGTTGCATATTTTAAACTGACCATGATTATTATTGGCAGTTTTCATTATCGACAGAAAAACCCCAAAGCCCGAACTATCGATGAACTTAACTCCTTCAAGGTTTAATGCCAGCCGTGTATCGGGTTTATTAAAGAAACTTTTAAGTTGCTCTTTTACGGGTTCTACAATAAGGGCATTAAACCTGTCGATGTTATTGAACTTAACAACAATAACATTATTTATTTTTTCTGTCTTTAACATACGGCTGTATTTTATATATAAATATCGATATTTTTAATTACTTCATCGAGTTCGTCTATAGCCTCACCAGTTTGTCGTTTAAAATTAGCAATTAAGGCGGGGTATTTTTCAATTTCTTCACCTGCTTTTGCCAGATTTTCAAAAATCTTCAATTCAGCTGCCAGATCGGTAAGACCCATAATGGAAATAGACGATTTTGCTTTATGAGCCAGTCTACCAAGTAGTTCGTATTCTTTCTTCTGATAATGCTCATCCATTCCCTTTGAGAAATCGTCGACCTGAGTTTTAAAAATATTTATCATTTCTAAGATCAGATCTTTATTTCCGGCCGACATGTTCTTCAAATATGACAGATCGATTTTCATTCTTTTACCCTATTGTGAATTAAATTACCCTCTAAATTAATTTATTTTTTTATTTTTAGTAAAATATTGTTTTTCCCGGAAATCTGAATTGGGTATTCGCCGAAAACAGACAAAAAATAGTTTAAAATGAAGAGAATCATAATATTACTATTTTTCTTCCTTATATCAAAATTTGCAGTTCGTTCCCAAACTAATTATTTCGATCTTCAGGAATACAAAAACCGCAGAATCGCTGAACGACTATTTAATAGGGCAGTTGAAGCCGTTAATGCAAAGGATTATTATGGAGCACTTTATTTTCTTGATAGTGTAACATTAATTCAACCCAATTTTTCGCCAGCTTACATCGAGCGGGGTAAAATCTATTATTTGAAGGAAAGAAAAAGCGATGCGCTGAATGAATTTCAGGAGGTGTTAAGTTTTGAGCCACTTAATGGCGAAGCCATGTTTTATAAGTACTATGTGATGTTTACGCAGGATACGGCAAGTGTTAGCAGTGCCGACTTTGATATGGCCATTAAGAATAAGTATACTACACCTCATGCATATTATTATCGTGGTTTACTCAGGCTCATGGAAAAATCCTATAACGATGCTATTGCTGATTTTACACTTGCTATTGAAAGTAAGGGCGATTATGCAAAAGCATTTCACGACCGGGGCTCAGCAAAGCGTATGCTAGGTGATTACCAGGGGGCAATTTACGATTACCGACTGGCTATAACTTACGATCCGAATCTGATAATGGCCTATATCAATATGGGTTCAACAAAAAAGAAGCTTGGCGATTATCAGGGGGCTGAACAGGATTATACTGTGGCTATTAATATCGATTCGACCAACTATGTACCTTATAATAATAGAGGTGGGGCAAGGTATATTCTGAGCGATTTTGAGGGTGCCGAAGCGGATTTTAATAAGGCATACGAGCTAAACCCCGATTCATACGAGGTAATCTGTAATATGGGAAATGTGATCTCCAAAACAGGCGATTATGAAGCTGCGCTTGAATGGTATAACCAGTCATTGGAACTGAATCCCGATTATGATATTTCATATCTTAACAGGGGATTAACATATGAAATGCTGGGGATGCTCGATGAAGCCTGTGCCGACTGGCAAATGGCTACCGATCTTGGATCGGAGGAAGCTCTAAAATATCTCGAAGAATGTAACAAGTAAAACCATTTCAAATCATGATAAAGCGAATCCTAATCATCATTCTTTTAATTGAAGTATCTCATTTTTTTAGCATACAAGCTCAGGTAAAGCCATTACGAATTAGAAGAAAAGAATTTAAAAAACAGGAATACGGCTTCAAAGATGCATGGTTAAATGTGAAGGATGGCAACTATTATTTTGCTTTGGGTTCAGGATCATACAGGGAGGCCAGAGAGTGTTATCTGAAAGCTTATGGCTACAATCCCGATAATGCCGAATTAAATTATATGGTCGGAAGGTGTTACTTATTTACCGACAATAAATTCGAATCGATTAAATACATAAAGAAAGCCTATGATCTGAAACCTAGTGTAAGCTTTGATATTCACCTTATGCTGGGTATGGCATATCATCAGATACTCGAATTCGATAAAGCAATAGAAGAGTATAATTACTTTATCAATAATATACACCCTAAGTACCGTAGCAATTACCAGTCACAAATCGACCTGTATATCCAGCAATGCAAAAACGGTAAATTATTGGCAGCAGAACCGAAACGGGTTGTAATAAATAATCTGGGTAAGGGTATTAATTCGATTTATGATGAATATGGCTCGGTGATTTCAACCGATGGAGAAGAAATGTATTTTACTTCCCGCAGGAAATATTCGAAAAAAAGTAAGAAAAGTGTTCTGGATGATAAGTATTTTGAAGATGTATATCATTCCGATCTGGTTAAAGATGTCTGGACACGGGCCAAACGTCTTGATAAAAAAATTACCGGAAAGACCAATATCACAAATGTAGCGGTTATTGGATTATCGCCCGATAAGCAAAAACTATATATATATAAGGGAAAGAACAGGCGAGGTGACTTATATGTAAGTTCGCTTAAAAAAGGATTATGGACAAGAC
>CAYMQP010000289.1:0-5217 GCA_964392505.1 uncultured Bacteroidales bacterium | reverse complement strand
CGGAGGATCCTACGAACTTATCCTATATATCGGCCGAGGGATCGCTTTACGATAAGATGGGCGATCAGGAAAAAGCCTTGGAAACATACAAAAAATGTATGGAAATGGATTCTACATTCTTTGATGCGTACTATAATGCAGGAGTTATATATTACAATAAAGCTTACCAGATGTATAAGGATGCGGAGAGCATTCGTATAGCCAGAGATTACGGTATAGCAGTTGATTCGGCCGATGTTATATTAGCTAAAGCATTACCATATATGGAGAAAGCTCATGAAATTAATCCTAACGACCGACAAACGCTAGAAACATTAAAAACTTTGTATTACCGCATGCAAATGACCGATAAATACGATGAAGTAAAGGCCATGCTCGAGGCATTACCACCTGAAGAAGAAAAAGAAGGAGTTAAATAAAATTTAGAAGTAGTTTTAATTATTTAAAATAGATATTAGGGAAGGGAGATTTATAAAATCTCCTTTCTATTTATATTTTACATTTAACATAATATTAATTATACGACAAATATATAGCTTACCGTTTTAAATAAGATTTTGGTAAGCTATACCTTTGTCAACTATAATATGCATTATGTTAAATTGCTTCGGTTGCCTGTTGCACATTATTTTGATTTTCTAATAATATCATTTAACTGCCTTTTGAGTTCAGATATATCTTTTTCTATAGTATCCCAAACAGAATAGATATCAATGCCCAAATAATCATGAATGAGAATATCGCGCATTCCTGAAATCTTTTTCCAGGGTACTTCAGCATATTTCTCACGAAAATCAGAACTCAAATGTTTTGTTGCTTCGCCAATTATTTCAAAATTTCTGATAACACCATCCTGTATTAAATCATTCTCCACAAATTCATCAACAGCTAAACCATGAACATACTTTTCAATTTTATTTATTGATTCCAGTATATGTTCGATGAAAATCAGATCATTCTTTTTCATTAACCGAATATTATTTTGAGGTCTTTGTAAATATGATCCTTGATACGGGAATTGAGGCCTCTCTCTGTAACTATGTCAATTGGCCTGTTTAACATTTCTGATAAATCAACTTTCATTTCTCCAAGATCAAATAGAGATACCCGGCCAGAGAAATCAACCAGAATATCAATATCGCTTTCAGGTGTATCTTCATTTCTGGCATACGAACCAAATATCCCAATACGTCTCGGATTGAAACGTTTTAAGTAATTGACTATTTTATCATTAATATCCTGACTCATAGCAATATATTTAGGGTTAAAGATAATAAATATTTTATCTAGATTTTTCAAAGTTATCAAGGCATAGAATCCCACACCCATTTCACTACGCTCCGCTTCGTAAAAAGAGTATTGCTACATTATTTCTAACTGGCAGCCCCTCCCCCTTGACCTCCGTAGCTTAAGCGAAGGAGGTTTCTTTCAAATAACGGTCTTTTTGTATATAACAATCAAAGCAATCTTAACATAATGAACATACATTATACGACAACCGCAGAAAATTCCTTACCACACCTTGTTGTGGTTAACATAATACCGTTATACGATTACGAAGCAGTTGTATAATATTAGGTATTAAGTTAATGAAAAACATGATTTGAGTATGTCGTATTACCTTCCTCATTGATATATTTTGGGGCTGTAAAGCTAAAAATATTAAAAATACTAAAAATCCAAATTAATCAGCAGAAGACGAAGAATAAGCCGTACTATCTGATTTAGTTTCAAATACGCTCTCAGGATTAATACAGAAGCCCGACCGAATGATCAGGATTCACAGATCCAGATTTGCCCTAGTTATAAGATCATTCTCCTTTCTGGTAATTCAGTAAGCAAGACTATTGGATTGTAATTCTTTTAACCAGCAGTGAAGAATCATTACCCTGAGTCTGGAGTTTTAAAATATAAGTACCTGCATTCAGTTCACTTACATAAATCTTATCAGTTCTGATACAGCGACCTGATATCAATACTTTTCCAAACAGGTCGTAAAGATGATAGCTAATTTCATCTTCGAAATCAGCATCTAGTATGAGATATTCATTCACCGGATTTGGATACACAGTTATGTGATCACTGATTATTTGGTTGCTATATGAATATTCTGAAGATTTTGAAGAACTGCCGACAACAAACTTATAAGCACCTTTGTATCCCGGATAGGGATTTGTACGTACTTTTCCGTTTCCGTTTGTAGCCTCAATATAGTATTCGATTGTGTTTGTTCCCTGGATATAGGGTATTTGTCCGATATACCTGGTTGTACCGGAAACCGGCTGCATAGTAACAGAAGAAAATGCCGAACTCTGGTTGTGTTTGTACCATAGCTTACATGAGGTAATACCACTGGGAGATTTTACTATTGCAGAAACCGGGATTGGGCTGCTGCCTCCCTGATAATCATCGATCTGTACATCCTGAATTAAAACCGGATCCTTTGCCGGAATATTTTGTGTATGGCAATGAACATCACCTGCACCAGTACCTGCAAGGCGTGTATGGTAAATAGGTATGACTTTATATCCGGGCATGTACTGCTTATAAGTATTCATTACCAGCCAATTATCAGGATCATAAGCACCCTTATCGCTAAAGGGAACAAATACCGAATTGTTGAATATTAAGGCATTGCAATAGCTATGAAAGCTTGAAGGCAGGCTTATCGCCTCAAAACTTGTGTTATTCTCTTGATTAAAACTTTCAATGAAGGGTAAAACATTTGAATATGCATCACTTCGTACGAAGATCGTTTTTTCATTGACAATTTTTAAGAAATAATCGACATGTGAACCATATACATATTTTTCCACTATAAGCTGTTTTTCGCAGCCATATAGCTTTGATAAATATTCTATGAATAATTCTCTATCAAGATTTGATGTTCCCTGATAACTATCATTTGCAATTGCAATGTTTCTGCCATCGGTAGTGAAATTGCCTCCTTCATAATGATTATTATCCGGGGGGTAATGATTTTCCGGCCCGAAATAAACCGGTAAATTGAAATAGGACATGATTACATCCTGTGCCTGATTTTTATCAATTGTTGCTGTTACTATGTGTTGAGTTTCTTCATGATAAAGCCCGAAAGGCATTTGGTCTTTACAATACATTGGAGGATCAATCTCAACAAAGATGATATACACATTATCATAGTAATTATAATCTCCCCCCATCTTTTCTATGAATTTCTCAATATTATTGCATACAACATATACCTTACCTTCATTATCCAGTTTTTCAATGATCCTTCTAATATATAAATTCTCTTTGTCTGTCCATGAATCACTCCAGTTTATCAGTATTCCTTCTGACTCTTCCCATTCAGCCATAGCACGGTAACTGCTGCCGGGATTAGCATTATACGCTTTGTTATAGTTTATAGAATAGTCAACAGGAACACCGTCTATGACAATTTCTTTTAAGGAAACATCATTTCCCTGATTATGACTACCAGTAAGTTCAATTTTTATTTTATATGTTTGCTTTGAAGAACTTATAGTGGGTGAGAAGGATTCAGCAAATATATTTTCATCTATGATTTTCTGGTAAGTTCCGTCAATAAGAAAATAAATTTTAACATTTGCTGATGAATAGTATTTATTCCGGTAATTTATATTGATTCTTATATGTTTATAGTCTTTTTTCAGGTTATAATAGATCGTATGTTTTGCACCCGATATAGCTAAATAGGGTAAATCCTCGCCATCACGGAGACGATTTACATCCGGACCATATGATGGACTTATAGACAAATTGGAAATGGTTTCGAGTCTTTGTGCGTATACGATCTCTTTGAGGTTTGCCGATACTGGTGTATAAAACTGGACTAATATTTCATCGATCGTACGGTTACCCGTGCATTTTACAAGGCAAAGTTCACCTTGTGGATCGTTATTGTAACCTAAACGATACCAGGTACCTCCGTTATTCCGGCCATATACTTTTAGTGATGCATTTTGGTGAAAGGTTCCGTCAATGTATACACAGATATGAGATTCCTTAATAAAGTAGTCGGGGCCCAGGTCGAAAATAATATTTTTGGTACCTGCCGAGAATTCAGCAAGCGTCGAGTAATCGCCATCGTTTATATGCGTTATATGGCTGGAATTGGAACAGGATACTGCTTTGCCCTTTAAAAGATTTGTATTTCCATTACAGAGCATAAAGGTGCATAACATAAATAACAGTGAGATAAGTAATTTCTTCATGATTAATAGTGTCTAGTTGTGCCTACTCTGTGAGCTTTTCGGCTGCCGCTTTTTCTGTAAAGACAAAACTAATTTACCAAAAAAAGCTTAGTATTTTTCAAACAGGTATAGCTTTCTTCAACGACTAAGCCAACCTATTCTTTCGTCCTCGGCGATATACCGGGATTTGCTAACGCGAGCTCATAATTACATAATTGTTCGGTTCCGCTTTGCTCCAACTTGATGAAAAAGAAACAATCCCGATAAAGAACTTTGTTGATGTTGGAAACAACATCCTACGAGTTCTATATCGGGACAAGAAAAAATAATGCTTCTCCCCGCTCTTGTCAATGCTAAGAAAAATCACACAACGAGAATGCAAGGCACCTTGTGGTTTTTTCTAACAGTTGCCCATTACTCACTCTGTGTTTTATTTTAATGGTGTTCGTGAGCTGGCTTCGCCAGGTTCCCGCTCGCTCTAGCCCGCTATTACTTCTGGCCAGCGTGCAATATATGATAGTCTAGATGGAAAATAAAAAGATTTTAGTATATAAAATGCCTCCTCTGTCGGTTCAAAAGTGAGTAATTCTATTTAACATAATATTATTATCAAAATCAGTAGTCAGCTTTAAAACTCAATCCTGTATTTAAAAACAGGAATAAGGCCCGACTGGTACCAGTAAAGGTAATCGTGAATTCTTGTACTGTAATTGCCCACCCCACCAATGTTCGTATGGTTGAAGAGATTCTGAACCTCGAATGTGAGTATATGGGCCACCCTGGCCCTATTCAGCCGGTAAAACACACTCATATCAAAACGTGAGTAATCTGTTGTCTTTTTTGAGAAGGCTTTATCCCAATCCCAGATTGCATCAACAATGGCTTCCCCTGTCAGGGGATTTATAACAGGATTTCCCTCATCATCGATACGTACCTGCTCGGCTTTTATTGGCGTATAACGCTGTCCGCCCACATGGGTGTATTTGAAATTCATTCCCAGCAAATTTTCACGGATATAGAA
>CAYMQP010000288.1:0-5286 GCA_964392505.1 uncultured Bacteroidales bacterium | reverse complement strand
CGCTTAATCCTTTCTTACCGGCTCTTTCTGCTGCAGTATATCCGGCAGGTCCTCCACCGATGATTGCTAAATCGTGCATAGTTGACTATTTTTTTTATATTTCAATTTCCAGGTTTTCAATTTCAAGGGCGATGTCTCTCAGAAAACGGGTTGCCTCACCACCATCGACGGCCCTGTGATCGTATGTTAAACTTAATCCTATGTAAGGGACAAAGCCATATTTTCCATCCCCAAGATCTTTGGGTCGCGGCACAATAGTATTCACACCCAGAATAGCTACCTGTGGCAGATTAATAATGGGTGTAAACATTTCCACACCATAATTACCCAGATTCGACACTGTGAATGTAGCAGCTTCGGGTAGCAGCAAATCAGGGTCAACACTTCCTTTCCGGCAAGCATCAGCCAGCGATTTCATTTTAGTGGATAATTCTTTTATGGATAGCAGATCGGCACTGCGAACGGCCGGTACCATTAATCCTCGCTCTGTATCAACTGCCATACCCAGATGTACTCTCCTGAATTTTTTTAAGCTGTCCTCTGTAAAGTGGGCATTTACATTTGGATATTTTATTAAGATACGTATCACAGCCAGGCAAACCAGGTCGTTAATAGTGATGTTTTCTATCGTGCCTTCGTTCATTTTTCCTTTTATTTCCTGGCGAAGCGAGAGCAATTTGCTGGCATCGGCACTTAGATGATGAGTTAGTTGAGCTGAATTTTGTAACGACTGGTGCATGCTTCGCGCAATAATTTTTCGGATATTGCTTAAGGGCACAATTTCAAAATCGTCCGAGCTTGCAGTATCTTTTTTCATCAAATCCCTTGAAGTGACAGTTCCAGCCAACCCGGTACCTGTAACAGGTGATGTAAGTTTTTGTTCCGCTGATTTCTTTCCGGCCAGCGGAGTTAGACGACGAACACTTTCAAGTGCATGGAGTACATCACGTTCAACGATCCGTCCATCAGGGCCGCTACCTTTTAGTTTTGATATGTCGATACCCTTTTTATCAGCCAGATTTTTGGCTCTTGGTGAGATGAATTGCTGACCGCTGAGTTTTGTAGTTTTGGTATTATATTCAATGGTAGTTTCTGATTTTTCTTCTTTAATGGGAACGTCTTTTTGAGGACTTTCTTCGGGAGAATCCTGAGGCTCTTTACTACCAGGGATAAATTCTTTAAAAGATTCACCGGATTGGCCAATAACCATAACATTGGTTAGTACGGGAACTTCATCACCTGTTTTAAAGAAAGCAGCAAGGATAGTACCCGATTCGGGCGCTTCCTCTTCAAATGAAGCCTTATCCGTTTCGTAAGCAAAAATTAATTCGCCCTTTTCTACTTTGTCACCAACTGATTTATATATTTCAGTAATGATGCAGGTTTCTACCGATTGACCCTGTCGGGGCATAATAACAGGAAAAGCCATAGCTGAATTTTTTACAAAGATAAAAAATATACGCAAACTTGTATTTACAAGTTTCTTTTATTTGAATTAAAAACAATAATTTTATATAATTATAATATTGCGTTAATAGGATATATGCGTTAATTTAATTATTAGAAAATAATCGACATGTATATACAAGTTTTTAAACCTGTTAATATAAATTTTTTTAACTTTGTCTTTTAAAATGTATTTTCCTTAAACTGTTGATTTTCTTATGGAAAAACCACGATATCGTGTATTATATGAGAAATTAAGGCGGCACATCCTTGATGGTACTTACAGGGAAGGTGATTTATTACCATCTGAAAACGAATTAAGCACCATCAACAATGTAACTCGTCCCACCGTTCGGCAAGCCCTAAATCTTTTGACTAATGAAGGGCTTATTAAGAAACACCAGGGATTGGGAAGCGTGGTACAAAATCAACTCAAAGGTATCGGGATACTTTCTATTTACGGAACGACATCAGCAATTGGGAAGGAGCATTTGAAGACGGAAGCCATTGTTAAACCAAAAGTAATTTCATGGCCTGAGCAATTTACCTTTGAATTATCCGAAACGGAGCGAGAGAGTGGATGCATATACTTTGAACGACTCCGCTGCGTTAATAATAAACCAGTATTTTACGATATCACTTATATCCCCAATATTAACCTGCCGCGATTTACTTCAAGGAACCTTAACAATACTTCATTATTTAATATCCTCAGAGAACATTACCATATTGAAATTACCGGGGGAAGTCAGTATATAAAAACTGTTCCTGCCAACGGAAAAATCCAAAAATATTTAAAAATTAAACCTTTACATCCCTTACTTAACCTTGACAGGAAGCTGCATACTAACCGGATCGACTTTTATATTTATTCAATACTTTATTGCAATACCGAAGAAAATAGCCTGTATGGCGAGTTTTAATTATTAAGCAAGAGTTTCCTTATTTGGGTTAATAGAAGCTTAGTATTTCTTCTAAGATGTTATTACTAATTACAATTTTTTATAGTTATGTCTGAAATTATATTTTACCCTTGATTTAAAGAATGATCCGAAGTTGATTGAACAATATGAACATTGGCATAAACCTGAAAATATCTGGAAAGAAATACCCTCCGTAATTAATAAAGTTGGGATAACTGAAATGGAAATTTTCCGATGGAAAAACAGACTTATCATGTTTATCGAAGTTCCCAAGGGTTTTAAAGGGGAAAAACCATGACACGATTACAAAAGTTACCTATGCAAATTAAGTGGGAAAAGTTTATGAATAAGTTTCAGCAATTGAATAATAATGAGAAAACCGAAAATAAGTGGAAACCCATGAAAAAAATATTTACTTTATCAGCGTGTAACAATTAATTTATCTCAAAAATGACTCGGGTTACCATTCCTCTTCACAGAAAAGGCCAAAAAAGTTTTATGCCCCTGTTTATGCTGCTTAATAATCATTTCTTTTTGTTGGATTTGACCATACAATTGTGCAAGAAAGGGCAGCCAATGATTTGAAAATAAATATAAAATCAAACTAATTTCTATTGAAATGAACGCTACAAACAAAAAGATAGCATTACTGGAAAGAAAGTACGTCCTAGCCTTTATCCTTCTTTCGAGTTGTTTCATGTGGTGGGGGATTGCCAATAATTTAACCGACCCTCTTGTGAAGGTATATAAAGAGGTTTTTGGTGAACTCAGCACATTTCAGGCTTCATTAATTCAGTTTGCCTTTTATTTTGGATATTTTTGCATGGCCATTCCCGGGGCAATTATTTCACGTAAATTTTCCTATAAGACAGGTGTATTAGCTGGACTTGGTGTTTATGCATTAGGGTGCTTCCTGTTATATCCTTCCATGCTGTTGCAACAATTCTTTTTTTTCTGCATTTCATACTATATTTTGGCGTGCGGTCTGGGAGTTCTTGAAACGAATGCCAATCCTTATGTTTATGTTTTAGGCCCGGAAGAAACAGCTACCAGGAGGCTGAATTTTGCCCAGTCGTTCAATCCTATAGGAGCGGTAACCGGGATTTTACTTTGCCAGATATTGATTATGGCTCGTGTTCCACTGGATGCCGATGGTAATATTTTAATTGCTCCGGAACAAGTTAATGAAACACTCAATATTGTTATATTTCCTTATTTATCGGTAGCTCTAATATTAGTAATTGTATGGATTCTGATTGCATTGACAAGGATGCCTCGAATGTCAGATACCCAAACTGATATTCATATTTTTAAAACTTTTAAGAGGCTTTTTAAAAAGAAAAATTATGTGTTTGCAGTGATCGCTCAATTTTTCTATGTTGGTGCCCAAATAACCGTATGGACGTATACCAATTTTTACATTCCCGAACATATGCATGTAACCCCTGAAGTTGCACTGCGATATCACACCGGTGCCTTAATTTTGTTTGGCGCTTCTCGATGGGTATTTACTGGGTTGATGAAAAAGTATAAAGACCATACCTTGCTCCTGGTAGCCTCGAGCATGGCAGGATTAACCACACTTAGTGTTATTTTTGTAGGAGGAATAGTTGGTGTTTACTCACTGGTAGGTATTTCAGCTTTTATGTCGCTTATGTTTCCTACTATTTTTGGAATGGGTTGCGCAGGTTTGGATGATGAAGAGACTAAGGTCGGAGCATCGGGTCTGATAATGGCAATTCTCGGTGGTGCATTGATCACTCCGTTACAAGGTGCGCTTATCGATTTTATAGGAGTTAACTTTTCATATCTGCTGCCATTTCTCTGTTTTGTTATTATTGGGGCATATGCCGTATTTAGAATTACATTAAGCAGAGTTGGTAATAATTAAAATTAAAGAACTAAGTGAATGTAAAAGATCCTGAAATTTACAGCGATTCCTTTATAATAGATTTTTTACTTCTATTTGCGGCAAAAGCGCGATGGTTACACCGTGGGGATATGCATGTGGTAGCCATCTACCTTATACTTACGACTATATTACTACGAGCAACCTTAGTGCATACTTTGGCTAAAGGGGAATGTTATAAAAATGCTTTGTATTTTTTTGTACATTTAGGGTAGCTATAATACAATCTGATGAAACAAATAAGATTAATTATTAGCTGCGTGTTCTGCTTTATTTTCATATACACTCAGTTACAACATTCAAATGCTCAGACTCCCGACAGCCTTTGGCAATATCCGTATGGTGGAGCCGAAAATGAACGGGGATTCGCTGTCATGGAAGATGATGATGGTATTTACCTTGTCGCTGGATCAACCAAATCGTCCGGAAATGGTGATTATGATGCCTATTTGTTAAAACTCGACAATAACGGAAGCGTGATCTGGGAGAAAACCTATGGTGGTTCTTTAGGTGAAAATATCGCCTCAATCTGTCCGGCTTTATATGGAGGTTATGTCTTAGCCGGATATACCGCCACTGATGCACAGGGATTGTCGGATATCTGGATATTGTTGATTAATGCAGAAGGTGACTCGCTTCATTCCGCTCACTTTGGAGGTGAGACTTCGGACCAGGCCCATTGCATCATTCCGAATTATGACCAGGGCTATACCGTTGCATCCAGGACTTCGGTTTATACGATGGGTGACCAGGTTTACCTTATGAAACTTGACCTAGCCCTGGATACCCTCTGGACTAAAACTTACGGTGAATCATATCAAGATTATGGGTATTCTATTATTCAGGTGCCGGATGGTGGATATATTGTTGCCGGAAGCACCTATTCTTCATATACTTCTGAAAGCGGCGATGCCTGGGTATTGCGGACCGACAGCGTCGGAGATACGCTCTGGACAAAGAAGTATGGCGGGAATAATGAAGATATTTTCTATGCCGTAGCCGAAACGG
>CAYMQP010000287.1:0-5351 GCA_964392505.1 uncultured Bacteroidales bacterium | reverse complement strand
GAGCTGTACTTGCCCGTACATTTGGTGTATCGGAAATGCAGATAAGTCGTATTAAACACGGCGAAAACTGGACAAAAGTATAGCTAAATTTTAACGCCTTTCTATTTACTTATTTAATACCAATATTTTTCCTGAATATTATTCGGTAGTTCATCCTTTGTATTCAGTAATTTATAAGGTTTAATTATTTGCACTGATAAAAAAAAGTGATACTTTTGCGCTTCGTTTTACTTAATCAATTTTAATTCATTATGAAGAACAGATACGAAACCGTTTTCATTGCAACTCCCGTTTTGTCTGAAGCTCAGATGAAGGAAGCGGTTGACAAGTTCAAAAATCTTATCACAAAAAATAAAGGTGAGATAGTACACGAAGAAAATTGGGGCTTAAAAAAGCTAGCCTATCCGATTCAGAAAAAATCGACCGGATTTTACTATCTGATGGAATTTATCGCCGACAGTTCATTTGTTCAGAAGTTGGAAACAGAATACCGGCGCGATGAGAGAATTATCCGGTTTCTTACTTTCAAAATGGAGAAATATGCGATTGAATATGCCGAAAAAAGACGTACTAGTAAAGCTGAAAAAGTGGAGGAATAAATTATGGCAACACAACAAGGACAGTCGGAAATCAGGTATCTAACTCCCCCTACTATTGAAACCAAAAAGAAAAAATATTGCCGGTTTCTCAAAAACCGCATTAAATATGTCGATTATAAGGATCCTGAATTTTTAAAGAAATTCCTTAACGAGCAGGGAAAGATATTGCCTCGCAGAATCACCGGAACTTCATTGAAATACCAGCGTAAAGTATCCACTGCTATTAAAAGAGCCCGTCATTTGGCTTTATTGCCCTATGTAGCGGATATGTTGAAATAATAAAATCTGCAGCTATGGAGATAATTTTATTACAGGATATACAAAGTTTGGGATACAAGGACGACATAATTAAAGTTAAGGATGGTTATGCCCGTAATTACCTTATTCCAAAAGGATTCGCCATTAATGCCACCGCTTCGGCAAAAAAAATACATTCCGAAAACCTGAAACAACGGGCGCATAAAGAAGAAAAAATAAGGCAGGAAGCTGAAGCACTGGCCGAAAAACTTAAGGAAATAAATGTTACTATCGGAGCAAAAGCCAGTACCAAAGGAAAAATATTCGGTTCGGTTAACACCATTCAGATTGCCGAAGCATTAAAGAAAAAAGGATTCGACATCGATCGTAAAGTAATTTCTATTAAGGAAGAGCTTATTAAAGAAGTTGGAAAGTATACGGCTACGGTTCGTTTACATAAGGAGGTTCAAATAGAAGTACCTTTTGAAATAGTAGCTGAATAAAAAGAACAATTGAAACTCCCGGTTTTTTCCCGGGAGTTTTTTTATTACTGACTCCATTTCGTAGCAATAGCCTCAATCTCGATTAATACATCTCTTGGCAAACAACTAACTTCTACAGCAGCCCGCGCTGGTGGATCGGTACTGAAAAATTCGGAATATACTTCGTTCATTTCGCTAAAGTGTTTCATGTCTTTCAGGTAACAGGTTGTTTTAACAACATTTTCAATACTGAATCCTGCAGCAGTGAGAACAGCCTTTATATTGGATAATACCTGTGCAGTTTGTTCTTTTATAGAATCGCCTGTAATATTTCCGTTATTCGGATTAATAGGTATCTGTCCGCTAACGAAAAGCATTCCGTTGCTTTCAATAGCCTGGCTGTATGGGCCTTTGGCCTGAGGTGCTTCAGTAGTTTTAATAATTTTTTTCATGATCGTTGTTTTTCAGAATTTATCGTACCAGTTGGGTTTCTTTTCATATTTCAGATCGCGAAGAAGGCTCCCTTTAGCCTGGATAGTAAAAGAATAACTTGTTCTGGGTCCGAAGGGTATTACCGAAAAACGCATTTCCCAGCAATGCAGATCGCGATAAATACTAAGTGTGGTATATGATATTTTCTTTAATTCCAAATCGTAATTCATCTGGCCACCTATTTTCCATTTTGGTGTCAGACTGATATCACCGGAGATGTTGAGTGTATTGGAAATATTAGGTTCACCTTTTCCGGTTTTAGATATTGAATAAGAGTGTCTGAAATTAATTGACCAGGGAATATCGAAATCGACATAGGTATCGGGAGCCCTGCCGCGAACATAATCCAGTTCATCTTCCATGTAATAGTCATCATACAGTAATTCCTCATCTGCTATTTCTGTTTCAGCAACTTTTTCCTCTTTATCATCTCCCTGCTTCGACCGCAGACCAAACGAAGTATTAACTGAAAGCGATACAAATCGTAATATTTTTCCCTTATGATTTTTTATATAAAATTCATCTATTTTTTTGCCTGTTGAATCTAGTGCATATGGACTAAAACGCCCGTTTACCCTGATATCGAGTTTATTATTAAACAACTTGGTTCCGGTAACCATCGACACATCGCTCCATCGGATCGAATCCTGAAACGGATTATATGAGGTTGAAAAATTTAAATTATCGAGTAACACTACTTTTTGCGATTCTCCGGTAGTATCGTTTTTAGGCCTTACCTTCATTTCCAGGTTATTGTTAAGCGCAAGACGTAAAGAACCGCTCCTGCCATTACTCGACGGCGGACTATACAATTCATCTTCGTACCAGTTATAAACCCTGTAAACATCAGTATCATTCAATTCATAATTAAAATATTTTAATGTATCGTAATACCTAACATTATTTATTTTGTTCATATCGGGAGTAAAGGAAAAACTTGCCGATGGCGATAATACATGCCGGACAGCCTCGACGTATGAATTCTCACGGGTTGAGATAAACATTCCGTATAGCTTCGGCGTAAATGAAATTCCGATATTCGGATTAATGGCATGCTCGTATTTCAATCCTTTATACTCCCTTACATTTTCGACATATTCCCCGGTTATTGAATCGTATTCGACAAAATTGTCAATTTCGATATGCTTGGTAAAAAACACTCCGTTATAGTTCATCGAAGGTGTTATGGTAACCAGCTTTCCGATCTTGAAAGGTACAGCCAATGGAATGGAATGCTGAAATCCGTTTTTCAGGTCATCCCAGGTTTCCGGTTCAAACATTATGGAATCGTAAGTATGCAATTCGTTTTTAAAACTCGATGAATAGGTAAGGCTGATATTTTCGTACCATTTGTATTTTCCGGTACCATCCTTACTTCTGAAAGGATATATCGAACTCATATTAAACGAACCGGTGGGAAGGCTTAAATCGACTTTACGAGTTTGTTTATTCTGGTTGGCATTGGCACTTAGCGAGAGATTGAACGGTGTATTTGGCCACCGTTTGGTATAACTGACGCTCGAAGATGTGGTCGAATTCAGGTATTGACTCGAGCTGTATGAGTGGTTTTTCTCGAATTCGGCTGAAGTAAAATTCACACTGGCTGAAAAATTTTGTGTCGGGTTGGCTTTAGGATCCTGCCGGTGAGTCCAACGCAGGGCATAATCCTTTTTTGCTTCATAAAAAGGATTCTCTCTATCATCGGTATAGGCATAGTTGAATGAAAAGCTTCCACTGAAATGATACCGCCACTTATAGGAAAGAGTGTTTCGTACCGCCCACGATCCCTTAGTATAGGAATCGCCCTGAATACGCCAATCGGCATAATTACCTAACACCTGGTACCAGCCGAAGTCTCGCAAGTAGAATCCGCGCGCTCTTTCTTCGCCATAGGTAGGAATAAGGATACCAGAAGCCCGTTCGGTCGTATTTGGGAAAAACCCAAAAGGAATTCCAACAAATCGAATAGGTACATCAGCAATTACCATATAAGCAGGCCCGGTAATTATTTTATCTTCGGGAATTACGATACCTTTTGAAAGTGCCAGGTAAAAATGCGGGTGCTTGGCATCGCAGGTAGTATACTTGCCATGCTGAAGATGAATATGCTGGTTAGAATGGCGTTTGGTTTTATCGCTGTGTAAAAAACCCTCGCCCTCCTGTGTTATAATATGGTAAATAATACCGCTTTTTGTGTCGAAATTGTATCGCATGGAATCCGATTCGAATTCCTGACTCCCCTGCGAAAACTGCGGACTTCCCTCGACATTACCCAGGGTATCGGGCCAGCCTTTTGCAAATACTTCCTCATTAGCCAGGTCAAGTTCGATATAATCGGCCTTGAGTTCAATATTCTGATAGTTTACCTGCGCATCGCCATATAAATACAATTTTTGTATATCTATAGCCACACGCATCGAATCTTTCGATGAATAGGTTACTTTATCTTCCAGCGCTCCTGATTTTGGTTTTTTAAGGACAACAGTATCAGCAGATACAGTATCGATTGACAACGTATCGTTAAAGGGTAATGAATCGGATCGGATGTCAAGATACAGCGAATCTATTTGAGATGAATCAATCTGCTCGGAAAGCTCGTTCTGAACCGAATCCTGGCGATTTAATATTAAATTGCTATCCTTTCCATTGATATTGCCTGCTGCAATAAATACTATTGTTAGAAACAGGACACTTCGAACTGACACGGATAACAATTTTAATACTATTTTTGCTCTGAGATTAGTGACTGAAGGCTGCAAAGCTATTAAAATTAATGATTTCTGATGAAGATATTACAACATCGCACATACACCTTCTTCAACTCAATACTCTGGATAATAATACTCGTTTTTTTTCAAATTAGTATATCGGCCCAGAGCGAAAATAATGATTCTGAGAACAAAATTCGTACCGTTGTTATCGATCCGGGCCACGGAGGAAAGGATCCGGGCGCAACAGGAAGCATGTCGTATGAAAAAGATATTGTATTGGCTATCGGACTGAAACTGGGAAAATATATCGAGGAAAATGTTCCTGATGTAAAAGTAATCTATACCCGAACAACCGATGAATTCATACCTTTATACCGTAGAGCCGAAATAGCTAATGAAAATAACGCCGACCTGTTTATTTCAATTCATGCAAATGGTTGGAGCGATCAACAATCGACCGGTACCGAAACATTGGTTTTAGGATTGCACCGCGCCGATGAGAATTTTGAAGTTGCCAAACGCGAAAATTCCGTTATTCTCATGGAAGAAGATTACACTACGCGTTACGAGAATTTCGATCCCAATTCACTCGAATCCTATATAATATTCTCATTGATGCAAAATGTTTACGACAACCAAAGTATCGGGTTTGCCAAGCTCGTTCAGGATCAGTTCCGCGATCGGGCTAGAAGAAAAGACCGTGGTGTGCGACGCCAGGGATTACTTGTACTGGCTCAGACTTCAATGCCCGGAGTACTCGTTGAAACCGGTTTTATGACCAATAAAGCAGAAGAAACCTATCTGAATTCCGAAGAAGGTCAGGATTATAT
>CAYMQP010000286.1:0-5363 GCA_964392505.1 uncultured Bacteroidales bacterium | reverse complement strand
ATTCGGAAAGAAAACAGATAAATAACTCGTATCATCAAAAAAATCTTCAGGAAACAGATGTACACGATAATATTTGGTCTTTTTATCGGTTTCGAATCCGGAAGATTTATAAACTTGCTGATTATTCCAATTTGTAACCGCAAATTCAAAAGGTGTACTAATACCATTCTCGATTAAAGCTTTATCAACAAATTTCTTGATTATATGAGGATTAATTCGTTTTTTAAAATCGGGTGTAACCGACATTTCTGAAACCATTTTGTTTAGGTAATTCTTTCGCCTTGTAAACTGATCCAGTGCATTACGCTTTCGTTCGTAATCAGAGACTGGTTTTATTCCATGTTGAGCCGTGACAGATATATCTGTCCGAATTTCTCCATCCTCTGAATTGTGTGATATTTTAAAATCTTGCGAAAAATATGTTCCTGCTCCAGTATCTATTTCAACATGAATAACCGTATCGAAATTAAAGTTTTGTGCTGGTGAATAAAAGGTTGTATCGTACTGGAGTGTTTCCATTTCATCGAGAATAAAATTTACGGTCTCATTGCGCTGAATGTCATAAATAGCTTGCGTCAGAGCTTTCTGGACTAACTGATTAAAATGTTTTTCTTTAACCCGGTAGGCGCTGCTTATCCAAAAAGACTGGAAAATGATGAGCCCGAGTAATGCTAGACTCATAAAAACCGCCAGAAAAACAATAAGTTTCCTGTTCATAGTAAAACAAAGATACATTCAGCTAGGTATACTCAGGAATTGTTTAACAATCTTTAACATACGTTGTAAAATCTTAAGGAAACTTAGAGATACCTTTGTGTGTGCAAATGGAAGAAATCAGGCAGTTGATAAAAAAAATCTATACAAAAGCAACTTTTAATTAACTTTTTCGTCTAATTAATACAAGAAAACAATTTTTAAAGTAAATACGAGTTAATGTTTTAGGTAAATAGGTTTCTGATTCTTTTCATAGGTATAAATGGGTTAGGGTTAATGAAGGAGGCAGCAATGCCTCCTTCTGTTTTTTAAGGCTTAAGCTTAATCAGATAATTATTGTTAATATAGTTTTTCATGGAAAGGTATTTATCGATAAGATAGAAGAGTCGATCTTTATTGACTGGTTTGGTAATGTATGCACAACAACCGGCGTTAATACATTTGGCCTTATCGCCTTCCAAAGCATAGGCCGTTTGTGCAATTATCGGGATATTCGGACGTATAGTTGAAATATATCGGGTTGCCTCAATACCATCTACTTCAGGCATTTTCATATCCATCAGAATCAGATCAAGTTTTTCATGGGTTTCGGCAATATCAATAGCTTTAAGACCATTTTTGGCATGGAGCACTTTTACTCCTGTTCTATTAAGTATTTCTTTGAGGAATAAGAAATTAATCTCATCATCTTCAGCAATCAAAAATACCTTATTGTGCCACGACTGATAATCTTTTATCTCATTATTTGATGCTTGTTCTGATTTCTGCTGAATATTTTTGGGTACTTCCCTGAAAGGCAGTTTAAAGTTAAATTCCGAGCCTTTACCTTCCCGTGACTCAACCCAAATATTCCCTCCAAGTAAATTCACAATATTCTTACAGATAGCAAGCCCAAGTCCTGCTCCTCCTACATTTTGTTTTATATGTTCCTCGAGTTGAAAGAAACGTTCGAATATTCTCTCTTTCATGCCTTGCGGAATACCTATACCTGAATCCCTAACAAAGAAAAGGAGCTTTGAACTGTCTGTTACCTGATAGCCAAATTCGATGAATCCTTCGTCCGTAAATTTGATCGCATTATTCAACAAGTTTGAAAAAACCTGTTTCAATCGTTCCCCATCGGAATAAAAAACAATGTTTTCGTCCTTTTTATCGACCTTCAGTATAAGTTCCACATCATCGTGAGTACCATATTTGCGGAGTGTTTCATGAAAAACGGATTTCAAATCAGTAAGTATGTTAAATGGTTTGCAGGCTTTATATTTGATTTTAAGCTGCTTGGACTCCATTTTGGCAATTTCAATAATATCTTCAATGATATTTAACAAGTCTGTACTGCTACGTCGGATAAGTTTTAAATATTCATTTTTATCGTGCTTTGAATATTTTTCATTAAGCAGAAGTTCGGTAAATCCAATAATAGCATTCATCGGAGTACGAATTTCATGCGACATGTTTGCCAAAAATGCTGTTTTTAACTTATCCGCTTCTTCTGCTTTGGCTTTTGCTTCCTGTAAATTTTCCTCAGTAATATGCTGTTCGGTTAAATCCTGGAGCATAACCAGAGTACCTCTGAATGTATCACCTAAGTCCATCATTTTCTTGAACAATATTTTATAATAATGCTGTCCTATAACTGAATTTACTATGGTTTCAAAGTAATATTCCCGCTGCGACGATTGTACGAAACTTTTTATTTTGTTGGCTATATCCTTTAAAGTCGATGATAAAGCCGAATTATCATGATGCAATTCCTCGTCAATTCGAATATCGGTAAACAGATCCGATGCAGCCCGATTGTAATTAATAACCCGGTTTGCGTTATCAAGCAGGATTATCGGAGCAAAAAGACTTTCAAAAACTGCAAGATACCTGTTTTTCTCATTTATAATTTCATGATTTAATAATTGTAACTCAGAAATTGAGGTATTTTTTGGAATTGATGTCCATTGTGAAATATATCCAAGTTCAATTCTATCAAAACAACGTTCAGTAAAAAACAGGAATTTCTTTTTCAAATCGCTATTTACATCCGATTCTTTAATTAAATCGAGATACGAACGACGGCAGTATTTTATGAGAGCCATAAACATACGAATTGTTACACCCCTCTGCTGGTTCTTAATTGCCTCAACTTGCCCAAAATACGAAACGGGATTTTTTGAGTAGTCTTCATTAGGATGCAATTCCTGATCTTCTATGCCGAATATTTTAACAGTTAAAATTAGTGATTCCGAAATTCCACTAGCCGACATGCACCAATCCTCCTGAAGGATTGCTTTGTATTTTGTGAAATGATACTGGTTTGCGTAATATAAAATTCTTTGTGTCAACCAGTTTGCGTTTTTTGTCAGCAAACTAATGTAATCTTCAGCTTCTCGCGTCATCTTCATAGTTATTTGACTTAGGGTTTTATAAGGTTAGCCAATGAATAATAAGCTAAATTAAAATTTGATAGCTTATACTTTGAGCAGTGTGAAGTGATTTATTGTATCAGCAATTGATGAGATTTCTCACTAGTGTTATTCTTTGAAAAATCTTAGTTAATGATATGTTCGAATGATTTAAGTGCTTTCTGATCAAGTTTATAGATTGCAGTAAACGCGGATGAAGATTTTAACTCAATAATTTTCTGTTCGATAGCAATAAGCGGTCCTTCTGAAGATATAAGCAGTATAAAGTCTATTTTCTTAATCTCCGAAAATAAATAATCCGATCCGCTACGATTCAGGAATAAGCTATATTTTTCAATTCCATCTTCGACCTCGTAAGTATACCTTCGAAAGGATACTATTTTCTTTTTTATTTTCAACTCAAGATTTTCCGCTAACGACAGATTTATGTCCAAAGCTTTATTGAGTAACATGCATATGTGTAAATCAGATTCTGCCGATGCAATGGCAAACAAGAGAATATTATCTACATGTGATGATTCGGATACTTTTAATGCTACCTTTTTCAATTATTGACTATTATAGTCCGATACTCTGAATTGCCTGGCGGGCTGCATTTTGTTCGGCTTCTTTCTTTGATTTTCCCATTCCCATACCGACAATATCGTCAAAAACCATGAGATGAGAAATAAAAACCGGAATATTCGTTTCACCATTGAATTGTTCCTGGCATGTAAAATTGATGTCCTTTTTATTTTTCTGTCCCCATTCTATTATCCTGCTCTTAAAATCCATTTCGGTTTCAGATAGCAGTTCAAGATTAAAGTGGTGACTCAGAATCCGGTCAAGAACAAATTTACGGGCCTTTTTATATCCACATTCAAGATATATGGCACCGATAAGAGCTTCCAGCGCATCGCCAAAAAGCGCTTTATGGTTATCTTTAGTCAACCGTGCAATAATTATATTTCCGAGACCCATCTTGAGCGCAATTTGTTTAAGTGTGTCGCGATTTACAATTTTCGAACGTAATTGAGTTAAAAAGCCTTCATCTTTTTCCGGGAAATTAATATAAAGATTCTCGGCAACGATACTATCTAGAATAGCATCACCCAGGAACTCAAGCCGTTCATTATGAATATCGTGATTTTTTGAATAACGTCCCGATGCGGATTTATGTATTAACGCAAGTTGATATAAATCATATCGCCTTGGCTTGAATCCTAATATACGCCTCAGCTGTTTCTTAAATTTCTTATCGGGAAGAAAAATATACTTACTTCTTCGTCGGATAGAATTTGGCAAAACTTTATGAGGATTTTTTAAATATAGCAGAAAAATTGTGCCCTCCGAAACCGAATGTATTACTTAACGATACATTCACTTCCTTCTCCTGGGCAACATTAGCCGTGAAATTTAATTTCGGATCAATTGCAGGATCGAGTTGGTTTAAATTAATTGTCGGAGGCACAATGTTATTTACAATTGCAAGTATACTTGCAATTGCTTCTATAGCACCAGCAGCTCCAAGAAGATGACCTGTCATCGACTTCGTAGAACTGATATTCATTTTATAGGCGTGTTCACCAAAAACTTTCACTATTGCTTTTGTTTCAGCAATATCGCCCAATGGTGTTGCTGTTCCATGAAGATTAACATAATCCATATCGGTAGGATTCAAATGTGCATCGTCAAGAGCAAACTTCATCACATTTGCTGCTCCTAAACCATCAGGGTGAGGTGCCGTAATATGGTAAGCATCGGCGGTAAGTCCTCCTCCAATAATTTCACAATAGATTCGAGCACCCCTCTTTTTTGCATGCTCTAACTCCTCCAGAATTAAAATACCTGCTCCCTCACCCATAACAAAACCGTCGCGGGTAACATCGAATGGTCGGGAAGCCGTTTTATATTCTTCATTATTAGTAGAAATTGCCTGCATGGCATTGAAACCCCCAAGTCCGGGTGGATTAATGGCAGCTTCGGATCCTCCTGATATAAATACCTTTGCTATACCCAACCGGATGTAATTAAATGCATCGATTATTGCATTGGTTGAAGTTGCACAGGCTGAAACAGTTGCAAAATTAGGCCCTCTAAAGCCATACTTCATCGATATTTGTCCAGCGGCTATATCGGAAATAAGTTTAGGAATAAAATAAGGGCTAAATCGGGGTATTTCAGGATTCTTTGAGAACGATATCAATTCATCGTAAAATGTTCCAAAACCCCCAATACCTGAACCCACAATTACTC
>CAYMQP010000285.1:0-5371 GCA_964392505.1 uncultured Bacteroidales bacterium | reverse complement strand
GGAATGGCCTCCCACTGTAACTTATGCCAGGCTTTAAGAAAATCGTTAATAATCCTAAGTAACTTATGTACCGCATCAGGATCCATCATCATGGTTGTCATAAGCTCAGTGGTCCCCATTAGAAACGAAGCAATATTAAGTGGACCTCGCGAAACGGAAAAACGTATTTTATGTCCTGTAACTTCAATGGCCGCTTGAGCTTTTAATAACCGGTTAAGCATGAAAGGCAGTAAGCCATCCGTTTCAGGTTTTGGTACTTTGATATCATTGATGTCAGCTGGATCGTTAATTATCTTTTCCGCAAAAGGAAATTCGTTTTTCCAGAAAATACATTTTGCGCCAAATGCCGAGGGTTCGGTACACATGCCATATTCGCTCCAGAAACCGGGTAAAAAAGTAATTTCTGGAAATGTTTCAATAGCTTTCAGATTTGCTTTTAACCAGATATCGTCGCTGGTGAAATAATCGAGAATATTAATCCCATACCAGTTAGGCAACCATGGGCAATCGATAATAAACCCTATTGGCAGTTTTCCTTTATTTTCTCCGTTAGCTATCTGAATAAGATCGTTCCATTGTTTATCAGTCATAATTATAATTTTTAGCTGATAAATATATAAAAACGCGCAAAGAAATAAGTTAACATGTTTAATATTTAAAATTCACTTTCCTTAATTTAGGATAACATTGCTCACTTTTATGTTCGATAAAAATCATTCATTATCTAGAAGCGTTTTCAATATTAAAAATTAACCATGACTATAATTGCAGAAAAAATAATAAAAAGTAACATACTGGTTTCGGATGGTGCCAAGGGCACTTTTTTTCATAAAAAAGGTCTTGATCCGGGTGAATGTTCCGAGTTTTGGAATATAGAGAATTCCAATGAAGTATTTGATATCGCCATAAGTAATATTGATACTGTAATCAAAATTATTGGAGGTTACTGTGGAACAACTCCGGAACATATCCGTAAAATAGCGAAATCGTTCAAAAAAAATAGTAATAGTCAATTTGACCTAAAGAAAAAACCTGTATATTTGAAATGCAATATTTATGAGGCAATTACAATATTATTAATATTGCATCAATTTTATTGTTAACTTCTGATTGTCGAATCAAAGTCGAATGTGATGGATAAAGATCAGCTTCTAGCAAAAATCCTTGAATGTGTCGAGTTTGGCAAGGTAAATAAAGCAGCACCCTTCCCTCCTAACATGCGCGGACAAGATGGCGCATACGAGCTTACCAAGGAAGCACTCGATCAGGGAATAAAGCCTTCAGAAATTCTAAATGATGCACTGATAAAAGCAATGGATAAAGTAGGACAAAAATTCTCGGAGAAAAAGATTTTTGTTCCTCAAATGCTTATTGCAGCCAAGGCAATGAATGCTGCCATGGAGCACTTGAAGCCTTATTTTCAATCAGGTGATGTTAAACGGAGAGGTAAATTTATTATTGGTACTGTAGCTGGTGATCTTCACGACATTGGTAAAAACCTGGTTGCCATGATTGTCGAGGGCGCCGGATGGGAAGTAATTGATTTAGGCGTAGATGTAAGTTCGCAAAAATTCAAACAAAGTATCAAAGATAATCCTGATGCCATTATAGGACTTTCAGCGTTGCTTACAACTACAATGCACAGTATGAAAACCATTGTTCAGGAAATAAAGGAAGAATACCCCAAAACCAAATTGATCATTGGCGGTGCACCTATTAATGAAGATTTTAAAAACGAGATCGGTGCCGATAATTATTCACCCGATCCTCAAGGGGCTGTAATATATCTTAATTCACTGGTTGCCTGATCTATAATTACTCCTCATCAATATATAAGGTTTATATCCATTATGATTTTAATTGTCTTGTATTTACTTTAAATTTAATAACCTTATATAGTATTTATCGCATTATTATTTTAGTATAAAAAATGAAATTCAACTCACTTGCAATTACTGATCCCAATCGTCTTATTTTTGGTGAAGCTCTGAAACCAGTTAAAACCAATCGCGGATTGATCATAGGAGGCGGACTTGTATATCCCGAAGCCAATTTTACATTACCGGCAATGAAAGTATCAACGAAAACCTTGCCGGAAGTGAAAAAACACTATACCGAAATTGTTGAAGGAATACTGAACCGAGCAGTAGAGTTAAACAGCAAAGGACTTGTACTGGAGCTTGAAACTGTAATTGAAATGACTAAAACACCCGAAATTGGCATTGAGCTGGTAAAAATCATGAACGATATTTGTGAGAAATACTATCATCAGCATAAGCTGCCTACGGAAATTCGTTTAACGCCAAACGATCTGCGTGAATTTGATCGTCCGTCCAGGGCCCGGACATCTTCATATCTCGATGCCATGTTCGAATTGTTCGACAAGGGAGCAAAAGAAGGAGGTAATCTGCTTTCCATTGAAAGTACTGGTGGAAAGGAGATATCCGACGATTCCCTGATGCAGTGTAATATCCAGAAATTTATCTTTTCCCAGGCGGTTTTAGGAGTTAAAGATATGCAGTTTCTCTGGTCCAAAATTGTTGATATTGCCAGAAAGAATAATATTATCGCTGGTGGTGATACAGCTTGCGGTTTTGGCAACACAGCTATGGTATTGGCCGACAGGCATTATATTCCCAAGATATTTGCTGCTGTTGTTAGGGTTGCGACCGTTGTACGAACACTGGTAGCTATAGAACAGGGAGCAACCGGACCCGATAAAGATTGTGGTTACGAAGGTCCTTATCTCAAAGCCATTACAGGTACTCCTATTTCAATGGAAGGAAAAACATCAGCCTGCGCTCATTTAAGCCCCGTTGGCAATGTAGCGGCAGCTGCAGCCGATCTTTGGAGTAATGAATCGGTACAAAATATAAAGTTGCTTTCCGGAATGGCTCCCCTGGCTTATTATGAACAGCTTGAATACGATGTTCGCCTGATGAACGAAGCCCGGCAAACAGGCGAAAAGGAAGCACTAATGCTGCAGAAGCTTTTTGTAAATTCAGATATTCGTTTCGATCCCCAGGCACTTGTGCTTGCACCGGAAACCGTAATCCGCATTTCAAAAGAAATTATAAAAGGTAAAAATTACATCGAAGCTACAGTTTTAGGTTGCCTTGAAAGTCTCAAGATCATTAATGAAGCATTAACCAGCGGGTCGCTTCAGGTTGAGGAAAAAGAACTGATGTGGATCGATATTCTTCAGAATGATATTAGTGAAATACCGTTGGACGAAGATAAATTTGTAGATATGATGTTACCCCAGGTTGAAAACCAGATCATACCTTCGGAATACGGACTTTAGTTTGTAACATTTCATAAAGTGGCATCAGAAATACATAATTTCAGGACCATAGGGGTTGAAGCAAATAAGATATTCATAAAAACAGAGAATATTTTAAAATCACTGCAGGTCCCTGCCGATAAGGCTGATAAATATTTAACAGATCAAATTGAAACTTACCGGATTACGTGTTCCAAAATCAGTAAGCCTTATGCCAGTTACAGTATTCATGAAAATCCGGATTTTAACCCGAAGTCTGGAGAGTTAGTGCTTAATAATACAACCTTTTCACTGGGTAAAATCGTGTGTAATGCATTAAAACAGAGTACGAAAGTCGCCTTTTTCATTTGCACCTGTGGTGACACTGTTGAGAAACTTTCGAAACAACTCATGGCTGAAGGTCACTCTCTTGAAGGATATATTGTCGATCTTGTCGGGTCGGAAATCGCTGAGGGTATAGCAGATATAATACATAAGTTAATTGGTGATGACATGAAAAAAGCAAACTTGAATATTACCAACCGATATAGTCCTGGTTATTGTAACTGGCCTGTTTCAGATCAACAAAACCTTTTTCTGATGCTCCAAGATACTTGCGGCGTATCACTAACTCCCTCTTCCCTGATGATTCCTATAAAATCGGTTAGTGGAATAGTTGGAATCGGCCCGGATGTGAAATTCAGGGGCTACGAATGCTCAAAATGTGATGCGGCATTCTGTATTTATCGCGATAAAAAATAATCTTTTATTGGCAATTCATTATATAAGGTGTATTTTCAGTCTTTTAAATTCACTTATTTGCATAAAACTATGACTAACAAGATAACGCAATTTGAATCGGATCGCTTATCCTTTAAAGAAGTTACCTGGGATGATCTGATTAGCATATTTGGATTGCATTGCATGCCCGAGGTTGATGAATTTAATACACTTGGAATTCCTGGCAATATTGAAGTTACACGCGAAGTAATACGACCTTCGATTGAAGATCAGAAGAATATCAAACGTAAATTATATTGCTGGGCTATCAGAGATAAAAAATCGGCTGAATTTATGGGCGTTGCAGGATTAACCTTGGCAGCCGAACGGTTTAGAATGGGGGAAATTTATTACAACCTCACTCCTGCTTTCTGGAATAAAGGTTATGGTACCGAAACTGCACAAGCACTTATTCATTTTGGATTCGAAACACTTAAACTTCACAGAATTAATGCGGGTGTTGCTACCCAAAATAAACGATCGGTAAAAGTACTTGAAAAAGCAGGAATGACAAAGGAGGCCTTACACAGAAAGATATTACCCATACGAGGTGAGTGGAAAGATAATTACGAGTACGCCATTCTGGAAGATGATCCTAGATAATGTTGTTGGTTTTTCATCAAAGTATTTAAAATAGAATAGAAGAGTAATATTTCTTTATTGAATACTATAGTTGTTGACTGGCAACACTGAAATAACTGATCAATCAATTTATAAACTTTTTACATTTACATAATCAAGCAATAAGGTATGCTTATAAAAATTGCATTATTTGTTTCAGTAATACTGCAATTTGTTGCAGCAGCCATAGCTATCAGTCTAATTCGTCGTACGAAATATAATATTTCCTGGATATTGATTACACTTGGATTCCTTCTGATGGCTGCACGACGTTTATATGAAATCATACAGATTTTTCAGAACAGTGAGGAATTAAAAATAGGAATTATAAGCAGTTGGATGGCAGTACTTATTTCGTTACTGATGTTTGTAGGAGTTATCTACATACGACAAATATTTAATATCCAGGAACGAATTGATGCATTACGAAAACAAAATGAATCGAAAGTGCTCTCAGCCATTATTCGTACGGAAGAAAAATCCCGGCAGGATTTTTCGAAAGAATTGCACGACGGGTTGGGGCCGTTGCTCTCCGGTGTAAAAATGTCGATAAGTGCTATCGATAAATTAAAAATCGATGCTTCTAATCTAGAAATCATTGAACATACCGAGCAGAACATCGATGAAGCTATCATAGCAGTGAAAGAAATATCAAATAGCCTGAGCCCTCATATCCTAAAGAATTTTGGGATCCATAAAGCCATACGC
>CAYMQP010000284.1:0-5459 GCA_964392505.1 uncultured Bacteroidales bacterium | reverse complement strand
ACAACCGTAAGCATGATGCACTTTGAAGAGGAAATAGGATATTTTGATAATGACCTGTTCCAGGCCTGCGAACTAAATTACGGCAGGGGTAACTTTAGTATGATAATACTATTGCCCAAGACTGAATATTCTATTGATGAACTTGCTGCCCAGTTAACATCCGAAAACTGGAATACCTGGGCAAGATCATTCAGCATAGTAAAAGTTAATTTGAGTCTCCCTAAATTCACTTTTAAATACGAAAAAAAGCTTAACGATATTCTTACACTTATGGGTATGGGAATTGCCTTCAATCCTTTTGAGGCAGATTTTACCGGAATTAATTCAAATGGAGGCTTATATATCGACTTCGTAAAGCATAAAACTTTTGTGGAAGTAAACGAGGAGGGTACCGAAGCCGCTGCTGTTACTATTGTTGGGATAAATTATACCAGTATCGAACCACCGGATCAGGTAGTATATATGAGAGTCGACCGACCGTTTTTGTTTGCCATACGCGAAAGAACTACGAATACCATTGTCTTTATGGGAAAAGTGGCTGAACCGGTTGTTGAATAAAAACAATAATATGCAACTGATTTACATGTTCATATAAATCCAAATACAATGAAAAAGAATTATATAATATTATTAAGTGTATTGTCAATTTTATGGTCCTGCTCAAAAGACAATCCTGTTGACGAGCCACAGCCAAACGATCCACAGGAAATTGAACTGAGCGAAAAAAGCGCTTCAGTTATAGAATCCATGAATGAATTCGGGCTGGATATATTCCAACTCCTTGTCGAAGACGAACCGGATGATAAAAATATATTTATTTCACCCACAAGTATTTCGCTGGCACTGGCTATGACCCTGAATGGAGCCAATAACGCCACAGAGGATTCTATGGCTTATGCATTACGCATGGACCACCTTACGGCTGAAGAAATCAATGAAACTTATCGTGACTTAATGGAAGGATTAACTACTTGTGATGAAAAGGTGTTGCTCGAAATTGCCAACTCAATATGGTACCGTTTGGGTTATCCGGTTGAACCGGATTTCCTTGACATAAATGAAACTTATTTTAATGCTGAAGTAAACGAACTTGATTTTAATCTACCCGAAGCTGTTGATATTATTAATAGCTGGGTGGCTGAGCAAACTCACAATAAAATAACCGAGATTATTAATGTTATTAATCCGGCTCATGTAATGTTCCTTATTAACGCAATTTATTTCAAAGGAATCTGGATCATTGAATTTGACGAGGAAAATACATGGGATGAAACTTTTTACCTGGCCGATGGAGGTAATAAACAAGTTAGCATGATGCACCTGGAAGAAGTTATCGGATACTATGAAAATGATCTTCTGCAAATTTGCGAACTGGATTATGGACGGGGCAACTTCAGCATGCTGGTAATACTTCCAAAACATGAAAATAATATTGAAGATGTGATTGACGAGTTAAATCCTGAGAATTTTGACAGCTGGATAGCTGAAATTGATACTCAAAAAGTTAATCTATCGCTCCCTAAGTTTACGTTTGAATATGAAAAGAAATTAAATGAAATACTGGGTATGATGGGTATGGGCATTGCGTTTACTCCTGCTGCCGATTTTACAGGTATTAGTTCAGGTGGTGGACTATGGATCGACTATGTAAAACATAAGACTTTTGTAGAGGTAAACGAGGAAGGTACCGAAGCTGCAGCAGTGACTGTTGTTGCAATTATCGAAACCAGCGTTGAACCAGAGACCACTATGATAGTTAACCGCCCGTTCCTTTTCGCAATACGTGAAAAAACTACAAATACAATAGTGTTCCTGGGGAAGGTAGCTGAACCCGTGTAAACCAATGGATAGGGATATAAAAAAATTGGAATAGCTTGATTAAATAGATGAAGAAGTGGGTAGTCGGATGGATAGGTAAATAGTTAGAATATTGGTTAATTGTTGGTTCCCTCATAAAATAAACTGACGCAGTTTATCGTACACTCCCCAGTTCGGTGTACATTCCCTATAAGAATGCGGCCCTGCGCCTGTTTTACCCTCTCCTTTTAAACATTTCTGCTTTCAGACATAACTTTTGCTTTTTCCTGCGTAAGTTTTACCCTTCCCTTCCTAATTTTTCGGTCTCCGGACTGAATTTTTGTGTCTTCCTATAGATTGTTTAGCCTCTCCTGCCGGTACCCGGACCTTTCCTTCGCAATAATTTCGGAACCGGTACCTGTATTTTATCATCTTCGGACCTATTATTTTGCTACCGGTACCTATATTTTATGCTTTCGGTACCATAAAGGAAGAGGTTTAAATGGTGCAGGAAGGGAAAGAAATGCAGAAGGAAGGACAGGGTATGGAGAAGGATGCCTTCAACCCTGGCCGGGAATGGAGGAATAGATGAATGAATGAATGAATGGAGGAATGGAGGAATGGATAGTTGATTCAAGATTGAAAATTCAAGTTATCACTCCAGTTTTTATCTTTTGCTTTCTTCTGTAAAGATTTAACTAGTTGTATTAATTCATTTTCTGTTTTATAGTGTAATTGATCAAGTTTAGTAAAATCTTGTTCTGAAAGCTGGCCTGACTTGAAAAAACTAAAAAGACAGGAATGTAATTCACCGCTTGAACCTAAAGCAATATACAAAAATTGCAGATATTCTTTGATACTTCTTCTACAGTAGCCTTCAGCAATATTCCTGGAAATGCTTTGTGCAGCATCTATTGAATTAGATGCGACTTTCTTTAATTCGAATGACATCTTCGATAGTATCTGGCATACTAAACAATATAGCTCGATAGCATCATTCCAGAGATTTAATTTCTTAAATCCCCTGTTAAGATTCTTTCTTTCCATATAACAAGCTTTAATATGAATATTTTAATATATGCTCCTCCTAATATAAACTGCATTTTACCTATTTATATATCCAATCCCCCATTCATCCAACTACCCATCTACCCATCACTCCATCAATCCACTCATCCAATTAATATATTCTTGCTCAATCCTTTATCCCAGCCAACTTCAACAAAAAAGCATATTCCAGCGCTGTTTCCTTATGTTGTTTAAAACGGCCCGAGGCTCCTCCGTGGCCTGCATCCATATTGGTGTGAAGGAGTAATAAATTATCATCGGTCTTCATATCGCGCAGTTTGGCCACCCACTTGGCAGGTTCCCAGTATTGTACCTGTGAATCGTGTAATCCCGTAGTAACAAGCATATTCGGATAGGCCTTGTCCACATTATCGTAGGGCGAATAGGAAAGCATATATTCGTAATACTTTTTTTCATTAGGATTACCCCATTCATCATACTCACCAGTAGTAAGCGGTATGTTTTCGTCGAGCATGGTGGTAACTATATCGACAAAGGGTACAGCTGCTATTACACCTTCGAACAGATCGGGTTGCATATTAACAACAGCTCCGATAAGCAAACCACCGGCACTACCACCTAAAGCCATTAACCTGTCGGTTTGAGTGTATTTAATGTCAACAAGATGTTGGGCACACGCTATAAAATCAGTAAAAGTATTTTTTTTGTTCAACAACTTGCCATCCTCATACCACTCACGTCCCAGAAACTGTCCGCCCCGAACATGTGCAATGGCATAAATAAAGCCTCGGTCGAGCAAACTTAACCTGGCGGAATTAAAATTCGGGTCAATAGTATTTCCATAGGAACCATATCCATATAGTAATAAAGGTGCCGATCTGTCGAGCGGAGTACCTTTTTTATAGACCAGCGAAATGGGTACCTCCTTCCCATCTTCAGCTTTAGCATACAAACGCTGACTTTGATACGCATCGGGATTATGACCGCCAACCACTTCCTGGCGCTTCATTAAAATAAGCTCGCGTGTTGGCATATTGTAATCGTAAGTGCTAACCGGGGTAGTAAGCGATGAATATCCAATACGCACAAAATTTGTCGACAATTCAGGATTTACGGATATCCATGCTGTATAGACTTCCTCGCCAAAATCGACGTAATGTTCTTCATGGCTTTTCATATCTATGATGCGAAGGTTGGTATTTCCTCGAATTCGCTCATCAATAACCAGGTAATTATCGAAATTCAGGAAGCCTTCGAGAAGCACATCGTCCCGATGAGCGATAACTTCTTTCCAGTTCTCTTTCGATGTAGCATTAACCGGAGTTTCCATTAACCTGAAGTTTTTAGCCTCCAGGTTAGTACGTATGTAAAACTTATCCTTGTAATGACCTATGGAATATTCGAGCCCCCGCTCACGGGATTGAAAGATTTTAAAATTCCCTTGGGGATTGTCAGCCGGGAGAATCTGGTATTCATCGGAGAGTGTAGATGTCGACCCAATTATGATATATTTCTTCGAACGGCTTTTATATACGAAACAATAAAAGGTCTCATCCTTCTCCTCATAAACCAGAAAAGGTTCTGCCGATTCTAAAATTTTGTACCGGTATACCTGTGAGGGTCTGAGCGTTTGTTCATCCTTCTTTGCATAAAAAACTGTGCGGTTATCGTCTGCCCAATGAGCAGAACCAATGGTTGCTGCAATAGTCTCGGTAAGTATTTCACCGGTCTCCAGGTTTTTAAAATAAATGGTATATAGTCGCCGGCTTACCGTATCGACTCCATAAGCCATCATATTATTATCGGGGCTTATACTGATGCCGGCTACATGGTAATATTCGTACCCTTCTGCCATTTCATTAACATTGAGTAAAATCTCTTCTTCGGCTTCAAGGGTTTCCTTTTTACGGCAGTAAACCGGGTATTCCTTACCTGATTCGTAACGTGTGTAGTAATAATATCCATTGGTAAAATAAGGTACGGAAACATCCTCCTGTGGAATACGGCCAATAATTTCGTTATAGAGTTTTTCCTGTAGCTTTTCCGTATCCTTCATCATAGCAGCAGTATAGTCATTCTCAGCGTTGAGATATTGAATGACTTCAGGATTATCCCTGTCGTTAAGCCAGTAATAATTATCTATCCTAATATCCCCATTGTGTTTTAATTCAACGGGTCTTTTCTGTGCAACCGGAGGTATCTTCATATTACTTCGATGACATGATACTATCAAAACTAAAAACAGGGTGCAAAGATATACCGAATAGCGATAATGATGTTTCATATTCAATTATTTAAGAAACAGATCTGAATATAATATAGGTAATAGCAGCCAACATAGTACTAAGAATGAGTAATATCCGGATAATTTTAATTTGAACTTCATAATCCAGTCGAATCAGTGAAAATATGGAAATTATTGCACCTATAATTACCCCGACATATATATTTTTCAAATTTAATATATGATTATGCCAGGAGTCTACAAGTAAACTATATTCATCGGCTAATATTTTATAGAGCAAAGGAATAGTAATTGAGAGTAGAATACTCGATATCAGCAGAATAATTACATAAATAATCTTAAAAAGTAAGCCTTTTTTCATTTTACTAACCTAGGTGCTAATAAATAC
>CAYMQP010000283.1:0-5472 GCA_964392505.1 uncultured Bacteroidales bacterium | reverse complement strand
GGCTAAAGCAACTGGAATCGATGAAAATAATATAAGTGTCGACGATCAGGGAGTGCTCAACAATCCGGTTTTTAAAAGAGCAACAGCACTGATCAATGTCCGTCCCATGCGTACGCATGCCTGGGCAGGGGTCGGGAGTCTGCTCAAAAACTATATCATGTTTACGCCTCAGCCTTCTTCTTATCACAACGATTCCTGTGCCGATCTGGCCAAGTTACATGAGCTCCCGGAAGTAAATGGAAAAACCCGCCTGAATATTCTGGTAATGCTTACTCCCCTTTTCCACGGTGTCGGTCCGCACCATTTCAATAAACAATATACCTGGGAGTATAAAGGTCTCATTGTCGGATTTGATCCCGTAGCTGTTGATTCAACCGGTTTAAGAATAATCCAGGCAAAACGCACTGAGTTCTTTGGCGAAGAAACACCACTCAATCCGCCGGCAAAGCATATAATGCTCGCCGATACACGGCACAAACTGGGTACAGCCGATCCAAACAAAATCGACCTTGTAAAAATTGGCTGGAAAGAAGGTATATTGATCTGAAATCCTGAGAGATAAAGGAATAGATTGATAATCCAAAAATTTAACAATTGGATTAATTTAATACTGACTCCGAACTATCTCCCAAGACAAACGTTTAAAAAGTATTTAACTCAAGCAACATTTTTATATTTTACTTGTCTCTCGTTTTAGTAAGATATGATTATGTTTTTAATACTATACCGAGATTTTAAAAAGAAAATTAAAAAACCAAAATATGAAAACAAAAACAATTTTAGCATTAGCTTTTACTTTAAGTGTTCTATTCTATTCATGCGAAATAAATGAACGTGTTATTCCATCGCGTGATATTACAACTGAAGTTAAATATATTACCGACTATGATGCTATAGATGTTTCTCATGCCTTTACCGTGTATGTGAATTTCTCGAATTCAGAAGAAAGCATTGAGATAGAAGCGAACGAAAACTTACATCCGTATATTTCGATCAGGAAAATTTCCGGAACACTAATTATTGAATTAGAAGATAATGTTAGTATCAGAGGAAATGCTACTATGAATGTATTTATTACTACAAATAAAGTGACCGATTACACAGCATCAGGGGCATCTAGTTTTATTCTTGAAGATAAGTTATCTGCCAATAATGTAAGCATTCATCTTTCGGGTGCCAGTTATTTTACTGGCGACCTTGAGGTAACACATGCCAATGCTACACTTAGCGGTGCATCGCATGTCGATCTGGAAGGCAATGCCGGTTCATTCGATGTTAATGCATCGGGAGCAAGCTCTATACGAGATTATGATTTCATCATCGGCTACCTGGATATTGATTTGTCGGGAGCCAGCGATGCGCACCTTACTGTAAATAATGAACTATCGGTAGACGTATCGGGCGCAAGTAATCTTTATTACAGAGGCACAGGAGTAGTAACCCATCTGAATGTTTCGGGTGCATCACAAGTTATTAATGTGGATTAATAATCTGATAATTTTCAGTATCAAAAAAATACTTAAGAGACTCGATTACTATTAAATAATAAATTATTTCACAACTCAGAAATGAAATAATAGTATCGTTGGAATCTATGCCTCTATTAAATTCTATTTACTTCCTTCGTATTTAAAGGAAACCTTGATTTTTGTTCTATAGGTTTCAATTTTACCATTCTTAAGATGCATATCGAGTTGCGAAACTTCGGCTATCCTAAGATCACGTAAGGTTTCGGATGCTTTTTTCACTGCTGCCTCGGCGGCCTTTTCCCATGATTCCGTGCTGGTACCTACCAGTTCAATGATTTTATAAACACTTTCTGCCATAGTTATATAAATTTAGTTAATACCAGTTGAGATTTTACTTTATCTATGAAGTTGTTCCATAAAGTTAGCACAGAATGGTTGTAAAGCCAATTTTTCGGATAGAATAGTTATACCTTTATATATTTTAATAACGAAAATAAAATTGTGCATTCGGTAAAAAAGCAATTTACCTTCCGGTTTTATGCCGAGTTAAACGACTTTCTATCGGACGACTGGAAAAATAAGCCTTTTACCTATTCTCTTAAAACTCCTGTAACTGTTCGTGAAGCCATAGAATCACTAAATGTTCCGCTTTCGGAAGTTGATCTGATTCTCATCAACAGTAAACCGGTTGAGCTTCATCAATCGCTGCACGAAAACGACTATATTTCGGTATATCCTGTGTTTGAGAGTTTCGATATCTCGCCACTAGTAAAAACCCGTAAAAAACCTCTTCGAACAACACGTTTTATTCTTGATGCACACCTGGGTAAACTGGCAAAATACTTGCGCATGCTGGGTTTTGATACCTTATATCGAAACGATTTCGAGGATGATGATATCATTGCTATTGCCCTCAAAGAAAAACGGATAATTCTTACGCGTGATAGGCCCCTGTTAAAATCAAAGGATGTGCAACATGGGTATTACGTAAGAGCGACCGAAAAACATGAACAGCTTATAGAGGTAGTTCGCAAATTCGATCTATATAACCAGTTTAAATCGTTTACACGCTGTATGACCTGTAATGCAGAGTTAGTCCCGAAAGAAAAAAAAGAAATTATCGATAAACTTGATGCTGAAATAGCCCGCATCTTCAGTGAATTCTTTTACTGCCCGGAATGTGATAAAGTGTTCTGGAAGGGATCACATTTTGAACGGATGGAAGAATTGATTCTGTCGTTGCTTAGTCATTAAGTCATGCTGAACTTGTTTCAGCATCTACTCTTTCTCATTGTCATCCTGAACTTGTTTCATCATTTACTCTTTCTCATTGTCATGCTGAATTTGTTTCAGCATCTGCTTATAATTAGTTAGATTCCGAATCAAGTTCGGAATGACTTTGTGAGGAGGCTAAGAGAATGATTTTTTAAAAGATCAAGCAGGAAATTCAGAATGACATTTATGGATTCTTGCAAAGTTTATTTATGTATTGATTTACAGCCCATAAATCGCTAAATTGCATGACTATTTAGGATACCACTCAGCTCCACAACTAAGAATCCAACCATGATAGGCCAAACTATTTCGCATTATCGAATTACTGAAAAACTCGGTGAAGGAGGACTGATTAAACAGACTCCGGGTTGGAAATAGTAAAGTTGACTTTATCCTGATTGATGAAAACTTTAGGAAAATAAATGCAAACACTTCAGTACAACCGGCAAAAACTTTATTACACCTGGGCATTATTATTATGCATTTTGGCATTGACGGGGTACACTTTCTATTATGAGTATGAACGATTAATAGAAGGTTTTAATTTTTTCAAACACAATGTAGCTTTGTTAATCAGAACTGTACTTACTTTCTATTTTCTGCTCATTTTACTAACGATAAATAAATTACCCAGAAAGATTTTTAACCTCTTAGGTTTCCTTATTGCTATACCTTTAGGATGGGCTGTATCAATAATATGTTTCCTGACTATTGGTTATGAAGGTATGACAGTCACAGGTTTTATTTTTATCATTGTTGCATCAGCAGTCGTTTTCGATTTTACACTCCTTAACTATGCTATTTCGTTGTGTTTAATTTTTGCCTTTCATTTTATCCTGCTTTCATTTTATTCAAAGTCTCAACCCGAAGGATTATACAATCATATTTTCCTGTTTAGTCTGTCAGGAATGCTGGGACTAACCATGAATTACCTCGTTAATGTGATTAAAAATAATGAAGCCCGTGTTTTGCATGAGCGAGAACTGCTCTTAAAAGAAATCCATCATCGTGTAAAAAATAACCTGCAGGTTGTAAGTAGTTTACTGGATCTTCAGTCGGTTTCCATTCATGATGAAAGCACAAAAACTGTTGTAAAGGAAGGACAGAGCAGGGTAAAATCGATGGCATTAATTCATCAGCTTCTGTATCAGACTGACAATTATACAAGCATAAATTTTGCCCAGTATCTCGAGCAACTTTTAACAATTTTACATAATACGTATAAGAAGCCCGACAAAGAAATCAAGTATTTAATTCGTGCTGAAAATATACAGTTAGATGTCGATATCGCAGTTCCTTTAGGACTAATAACTAACGAACTGCTTACAAATGCTTATAAATATGCATTTATAGATAAAAAAACAGGTAATATAGCGATTGAATTCAGCAATACAAATAACAATAAGGTATTACTGAGAGTAAAAGACGATGGAATAGGATTTCCCAAAGGTTTCGATGTTGAGAACACTAAAACATTAGGATTGAAACTGGTTAAACTTCTTATACAGCAAATAAAAGCAGAATTAAGTTACCAGATTAAAGATGGAGCTGAGTTTAAATTATTGATAGCCAATGTATAATTAATAAAAGTAATCTGTTAATTTTGTATTTTAATATCTTCTTGTCCGACTGAACCATGAGTAAAATAAAAATTCTTATTGTCGAGGATGAACTGATTATTGCCGAAAGCATGAAGGAGATGCTTCATGAGCTCGACTATGAAGTTATTGGAATGGCCTGCGACTGTAATGAAGCTGAAAACTTTCTTGCTCAGGAATTGCCCGATATTGTGCTAATTGATATCCAACTGCGTTACAAGGATGATGGTATTGATCTGGCACACTCAATTAAAGAAAAATACGAACTTCCGGTTGTATTTATCACCTCGCATTCTGATAAGAATACAGTTGAAAGGGCTAAGAAAGTACCTCCTAACGGATATATTGTAAAACCTTTTGAAAAAGAAGACTTATATACTTCCATTGAAGTTGCTCTCTCCAATTTTTTTCGTGCAAAATCGCCATATCCGGAGAAAGAAGAGGATAATTACTTCTTCAAGGAATACATGTTTATTAAAAAGAAATATCAATTTGAGAAAGTATGCATTCACGATATTCAATGGATAAAATCGGAAGGTAATTATCTTGAAATGTATTGCGATAAGGAAAGAAAGTATCTTATACGCTCAACGTTTAATGAGCTGTTCCGTAATATTCCATCAAAATCTTTTCTTCAGGTCCATAAATCATACGCAGTAAATATTAAGCATATCGATTCCATACGACCTAACGAAATTGTGATCGATAAAACGGCCATACCCATTGGCAAAATATACCGCAATACTATCCGAAAACAATTGAATATCGTTTTCTGAAAATACATTCTCTTCCTTTCCTTAAATCTATTTCATAATACTAGGCAGGCGTTCGTAACAACTTATCGTACGTTCATACCATTTATTTGCTTTCGCTGTTACCCTGGTTTTATCTTGTGTACCAAAACAGAACAGCAGTTATGGTCAGAATATTAAATGATACTGCAGCCAGAATAAAGTATTCGATATATGAATCTGATTTTATAAAAAATTGTATATGCCGTGTTATGATCAAAGCTTTAATTACACTATATAATTAAGATACCAGGTATAAAAATGACCTATTAGCAAGTTAAAAAAATTGAACAACCATTAATCAAATTAGCTATGAAAACAACAAAAACTACACTCATT
>CAYMQP010000282.1:0-5476 GCA_964392505.1 uncultured Bacteroidales bacterium | reverse complement strand
AAAGCCAAAATGTTGTACGATGAAATCGACAGGAACAAACTGTTTCAACCAACTGTTCCCAATGAGGAAGATCGCTCCATAATGAATGTGACGTTTGTGATGGCCGAGGAATACAAAGAAAAGGAAGCTGATTTCCTACAATATGCTACCTCGCAGGGTATGGTTGGCGTAAAAGGACATCGCTCTGTTGGTGGATTCCGTGCTTCAATCTATAATGCGCTTTCTTTAGAGAGCGTGAAAGCACTTATCAGTACCATGAAGGAATTTGAAGCTAAACTGTAGATGACATACAATCAGAAAAAATTATGACAAAAATACTTGTTGCAACAGTTAAACCATTTGCACCGGTTGCAGTTGAGGGAATTCAGAAAATATGTAACAATGCGGGTTTTGAACTTATAAAACTCGAAAAATATACTTCACACGATCAGCTGGTTGCCGCTGCTTCAGATGTGGATGCAATTATATTTAGAAGCGATAAAATCGATAAGGCAGTTATCGATGCCGGGAGGAGCCTTAAAATACTTGTACGTGCTGGTGCCGGGTATGATAATGTTGATCTGGAGGCTGCCACTTCAAAAGGTATTTGCGTTATGAATACCCCGGGTCAGAATTCCAATGCAGTAGCCGAACTGGCCATTGGGATGATGATTTTATTAAACCGAAATGGATTTAATGGTACTGCCGGAACTGAGCTTCGAGGTAAAACATTAGGACTTCATGCTTATGGCAATATCAGTAAGATAATGACACATATCGGCAAGGGTTTGGGTATGACAATACATGCTTACGATCCCTATATCGACAGGATCATTATCGAAAATGATGGAGTTAAATGCGAAGCAAGTGCTGAAGATTTATACCGTAAATGCCAATATGTGGCTACTAATCTCCCAGCAAACGACGAAACAAAAGCATGTGTAAATTTCAAGTTACTTTCGCTTATGCCAGAAGGAGCAACCATTGTTAATACGGCAAGAAAAGAGATTATCGATGAAAATGCATTATTAAAAATATTTGAAGGGCGACCTGATTTTCGGTATATAACAGATGTTGCACCCGATTGCATGGATATAATAGCTGAAAAATATCCCGGAAGATATTTCTGGACACCCAAAAAAATGGGAGCTCAGACTGCCGAAGCAAATATTAATGCAGGCTTGGCTGCCGCACGTCAGATTGTCGGATATCTTACAACAGGTGACGAAACGTTCCGAGTGAACTAAAGCAGTTATATTAATTATAAGACTATAGCGAATGGCAATTGTAAAACCCTTCAGAGGATATCGACCGGTGAAGGAGTTAGTCCATCGTATTGCATCCAGACCCTATGATGTACTTAGTTCTGCTGAAGCTAAAGTTGAAGCAGAAGGTAATTCGTATTCCTTTCTTCATGTAGTTAAACCTGAAATTGATCTTCCTGACGATACCAACCATTATGCTTCGCTGGTATACGAAACCGGAAAAAATACACTGCAACGAATGATAGCCGATGGCATTTACAGACAGGATAAGCAGGCTATGTATTATATATACGCTCAGACCATGTGGAATAAAACCCAGTTTGGACTTGTTGGTTGTGCCAGTGTTTCCGACTATTTGAACAATAAAATCCGCAAACATGAACTTACACGACCCGATAAGGAAAAAGATCGTAAAAACCATATCCGTATAACCAATTTCAATGCCGAACCTGTTTTCTTTGCATATCCCGATAATGATACTATAAACCAAATTGTTACGCACGTTATTAAAAACAGACCGGAATATGATTTTATGATGCCCGATGGTGTTGGTCATACTTTTTGGATTATTCCCGAGGTTGATGTTATTCGTACTATCGAAACTGTTTTTCATAAGGAAATTCCCTATACCTATGTTGCTGACGGTCACCATCGAACTGCGGCAGCAGCTCATGTGGGTGAGGATCGAAAAAATCATAATCCAGATCACAAAGGAAACGAGGAGTATAATTATTTTCTAGCGGTGCATTTCCCGGCAAGTCAGCTGACCATTATAGATTATAACCGGGTTGTAAAGGATTTAAACGGCTATTTAAAAGAGGAATTTATAAATAAGATTTCAGAACATTTCGACGTTCGGAAAGTAGGACCATCAACCTATAAACCTTCAAAATTACACGAATTTGCCATGTATATCGATGGCAACTGGTATGCGCTTAATGCTAATCACGATATATATAACGATTCCGATCCAATTCATTGTCTCGACGTTACTGTTTTATCAAAAGCCATTCTTGAACCGATACTGGATATTAAAGATTTAAGGAAGTCGGACCGAATCGATTTTGTAGGTGGAATCAGGGGTTTAGACGAATTACAGAAACGAGTTGATAGTGGCGAAATGGCCGTTGCCTTTGCTTTATATCCGGTATCTATGGAACAACTCATAAAAATTGCCGATACTGGTAATATTATGCCTCCAAAAACAACCTGGTTTGAGCCCAAATTACGCAGTGGATTAGTGATCCACGAGTTAGAATAATTTATTAGGTAGTGTTTTTCTAATCTTTCTTATAAACATCGAAGTAATAATTTGTAATTAATTTTATAGATTTTACTATAAATTGATATTATTATCGAGATTCTGTAATAAGTATAAATAATATTTGGCAATTTTATAAGTTAAATTAAAACTCATTTAACATAAAATGCCGTCAAGGAATATATTTTTTTTCTATCTTTGCGACCGTTTTATCTTTAAGGAGAGTAGTTGAAATTATTACTCAACTGATGTAAATTACTAATTAATAAAACTTTACGAAAACATGAATGTTGATCAGCGTATTCTGAACCAGGAGAATCTAAAAAAACTCGAGTATTTAAATAATCCGAAAGTATTACAGATTGTTGAAGAGTTTACCAACTTATTAAAGCCAGATAAGGTCACTGTAATCACTGATTCTCAAGAAGATATTAATTATGTGAGACGACTGGCTATCGATTCAGGAGAAGAACGCAAATTGGCCATGGAGGGACATACAATACATTACGATAGTTATCTTGATCAGGCAAGAGACAAGAACAACACAAGTGTTCTGGTTACTCCGGATATGAAGATGAGTAAAGTAATTAATACAAAACCCAGGGAAGAAGGCATTGTGGAAGTGCTAGGCATAATGAATGGAGCCATGGCCGGAAAAGAAGCTTTGGTGCGTTTTTTCAGTTTGGGTCCTCTTAACTCAAAGTTTTCGATTTGTGCTCTTCAGATAACCGATTCTTCTTATGTAGGTCATAGTGAGGATATTCTTTATCGGTCGGGCTATGAGGAATTCAAGAAATTAAAAGGATCTGAAGATTTCTTCTACTTTATACATTCTGCTGGCGAACTGGATGAACGGGGCAATACTAAGAATATCGACAAGAGAAGAATTTATATGGATTTGAAAGAAAACAGGGTTTTAACAGTTAATAATCAGTATGCTGGAAATAGTCTCGGATTAAAAAAATTGGCATTGCGCCTGGCAATTTATAAGGCAAATAATGAAGACTGGCTAACGGAACATATGTTTATAATGGGTATCAAACCCGAAGGTAAAAACCGAATTTCTTATTTTACCGGTGCTTTTCCAAGTGCTTGTGGTAAAACATCAACAGCCATGGTTCCTGGTCAAACCATTGTAGGTGATGATATTGCATACTTAAGAGTCTGGGACGGTGGAACTTGTCATGCTGTAAATATTGAACAGGGAATTTTTGGCATTATTACCGATGTAAATCCGGAGGATGATCCCTTTATTTATGAAGTGCTCACTACACCAAGAGAATTAATATTTTCTAATATATTGATTCATAATGATAGAGCGTACTGGTTAAATATGGGTAAGGAACTTCCAAATTCAGGTATGAATCATTTTAGTGATAACTGGAAGCTGGGTGATAAAGATAGCGACGGCAAAATAATTGAACATGCACATAAAAATGCTAGATATACAATAAGAATTAATGAGTTGTCGAATGTTGATTCTAATCTACATAATCCCGATGGTGTTCCTATAAGCGGAGTAATTTATGGTGGTCGTGATTCTGATACTTCAGTACCTGTTTTTCAAAGCTTAAGCTGGGAACATGGCGTTTATATTGGCGCAACAGTTGAATCAGAAACGACAGCCGCAACACTTGGGCAGGAAGGTGTTAGAAAATTCAGTCCAATGGCAAATCTCGACTTTCTCGTTGTTCAGCTTGGAAAATATATTGACAATCATATAAAGTTCGGTCGAAGACTTAAAACAGTGCCTCTTGTTTTTGCTACGAACTATTTTATTAAAGAAGATGGCAAGTTCCTAAGCGAAAAGGTCGATAAAAAAGTTTGGTTGATATGGATGGAAGGTCGGGTACATGGTGAGTACGAAGCCATTGAAACTCCAATAGGATATATACCCAAATATGAAGATTTGCAAGTATTATTTAAGCAAATTTTTAAAAGGAATTATACAAAGGAACTTTACGAGAAACAATTTTCAATAAGAATAGATAAGTTTCTGGAGAAGATAGGCAGAATGGAGAAAATATATGCTGAAGAAGAAGACATACCGAAAGTATTTTATGATATAATGAGCGATCAGAAAGAAAAACTTATATCATATAAACAGAAATATGGAAAAGCTACCATAAGTCCTTTCGAAATTGAAACATAGAAATAATAAGCAATGATACTTTAATTACAAAAACAAACTGGTATTAGGATTTATATTCATAATAATATGATTATAAATCAAAATACCATGATGATTGTATTCAATTTATTGAATCAGAGGCATTTCATTTTGTTGTCTTATATTTTATTCTTTATATAATTTTTATAATTAATTATTTCCTATAAATTTGTACCGCTTCACCATGAGTTCTTTGACTATGTCATTGATAATCAAGATTTTTCTTATCGTATTAGCCTACCTAATCGGTTCTGTTCCCTCATCAGTTTGGATTGGTAAGAGTTTTTATGGTGTCGATGTTAGAGATCATGGGAGCGGAAATGCAGGTTTTACTAATACTGTCAGAGTTTTAGGCTGGAAAGCAGGTTTGCCTGTATTTCTGATCGATATTCTGAAAGGATTTTTGGCTGTATCTACCGTCAGGTTATTTAATATTTATATACCAGGTACTGAAGATTTTGTGAATTATCAGCTTATTCTTGGTGCATGTGCGGTAGTTGGGCATATTTTTCCAGTATATGTAGGTTTTAGAGGTGGTAAAGGGGTGGCTACACTACTGGGTTTGCTCTTAGCTATACAACCTCAACCCACCTTAATTTGTATTGGCATATTTGTGGTATTCTTTCTTACTACACGTTATGTATCGCTTAGTTCGATGATAGCCGGAATTTCATTTCCTATTCTTATTATTTTTGTATTTAAAACAACTATTTCATCGCTGGTCATTTTCTCAATGATCGTTTCCATTCTGCTTCTACTTACCCATCAAAAGAATATTGAACGACTATTAAACAGGGAAGA
>CAYMQP010000281.1:0-5481 GCA_964392505.1 uncultured Bacteroidales bacterium | reverse complement strand
AAGGCGGGTTACCAAATGCTGTAAGAGTAAGGGTAACAGTACCAGAGGCAATATCGCCAGGGCCAGGAGTGTAAATGGGATCTTCAATATTCGGATTGTTAAATCCTCCATCGCCACTGGTAGTCCACAGTAGGCTTGCATAATTTGTGGCAGTAGCCGCGAGAGTGTGAACAGAACCACTACATATACTTGCATCTGAACCAGCATCGGCGGTAGCGGCAGTAACTATAGTGAGGATCATATTATCCATATCGTTACCACAAGGCGGGTTACCAAATGCTGTAAGAGTAAGGGTAACAGTGCCGGCTGTAATATCACCCGGGCCAGGAGTGTAAATGGGATCTTCAATATTCGGATCGTTGAAACCTCCATCACCACTTGTAGTCCATTGCAGACTGGCATAATTTGTAGCAGTAGCAGCGAGAGTATGAGTACCATCACTGCAAATAGTAGCGTCGATACCAGCATCAGCAGTAGGTGCAAGAACCTCAGCAACTATTGCATCTGGAATTTGTCGTACCGAACATCCATTGTCGTCAATTACATATACTCGATAAGTGCCAGATGCTAGATTTGTAAATACATTAGTTTCCTGGAATGTCGAATCGGAAGTGGCAACTCTTACAATAGCATAGTCCAGATCACCTGTACCTCCGCTGCCTGTAACCGTAATAGTACCAGTAGAAGATCCTTCACAGGTACTTGTCGTTGACGAACTTACAAAAAGTTGATCGGGAATATCACCAGGATAAAAGGATTTAAAGAATAAAATGGAAGAAATCACCTGACATCCTTTCAGATCGGTTATGGTTACGGAATATATCCCCTGACTTATACCGGTAGCAACCTGTGTATTGTCTCCATTGCTCCAGGCATAAGAGTAAGGAGGCACACCTCCTTTTGGATTAGCCCTGAGTTCGGCATCGTTACCATCAAAACAGGTTAATCCTTTTTCGACAGTGATGGGATCAAATCCTAAATATTCAATAGTAAATTCAAAGGCATCGGCAAATACTCCCCAGGGTGAACCTGCCACAGGATCATTATGGTATACAATAACACCATACGTGTTTTCACTAAGATTCTGAAATAAAGCAAAGGTATCGGTGGTGAATTCTTTAGAATCCAATGGGGCACCTAATATTCCACCAAGACGCAAGAAATAATTATAATTGGGTGTTCCTCCGGTAATAGATACAGTAACTTCCCCTCTGTTTGAACCTGTACATCCAACAATATCAGTAGTATAGCTAACGGATTGACCCGTAATACTATTAGTCACCAAAAATGGCAAAAGGATTAATAAATACCATTTATTGATGTGCCGGAGAATATTTATTCTTAACATGATACTACGATTTAATTAAATTTATAACCTTGCAATTACTCAATGGTACTTAGTTCATTTGGTTATAAGCTATAGTTGTATTTGTTTTACCCGCTTAAGACCTTTTTTATCAGTTACTACTACGAAATAGGCTTTCTTTCTTAGATTCCGGAATATATATTCCTCCTGGTTTGTTTCTCTGCTTGACTCAATTTCAGTACCATTTTCCCATGGTTCTTTATTCCACAAAGAATAAATATAATCAGGTTCTCCTGAAGTTATAGTAACAATAATATCGATTCTTTCATCTGAAATTTGAACAACTTCGGTGGTGAAATCGAGTTTTTCAGAAGTTGTGAAATTACTCAAAAGAAATCCCAGTAGAATTAGTGATTTTAGAGTAATATATCTTTTCTTTTTCATAATACGTTGTTATTATTCTTCGATAATGTCGGGTATTACATACTGGTTAAATAAGATAGTTGTCTTAACCGGACCGCACTTGTTTGCATCATTAATGATACAGGAATAGGTTCCCTGAGGAACATTCTTGAGAACCTGCGAATTCTTATTTTCTTGTTCAACGTTCCAGCAAAAAGTATAGGGTGAAGCTCCTCCTATTGGATTAACTTTTAAAATAGCATCGCTTGCGTCAGGTGAAGATAGTTTCTTTTCAATTGAAATTTTTCCTGTCTCGAGCTTATCGTGTTGAAGTACTTCAATATTATTTGTAGCAGTAACTCCTTTACTTCCCTTGATCTCAATTAGATATTTTCCGGCAGTTAGGTCTGAAGCAATAAAATAGGTTGTATCGTTTTTCTGTTTTGCTTCCAGATAGGATCCTGTTGGGGAATATTTAAAAATTTGGACGGTAAATTCTTGCGAGATATCGGCAATTTTTACAGTTATTGTTCCATCGGAACCGCCAAAGCAACTGACAAACGTGGTATTCACATTCACTTCAGGTTCGTTTCCCAGCATATGCTTGCTGAAACAGCAAAGTAAGAATAATGCTATCAGTAGGCTGTGAGAGAACATGACGGAGATAATTTTTTGTATATTCCTTTTCACCCTTATACTAGTACATTGTTCTACGCACCTGAATTCATTAATGTTACAAGTCTTATGACCTGTTTTTAGCTACAAATCATAAAAATATAGCAAAAAGTAAGTGCAAGGAAGAAGGGTTATTTTATGATTTTCGCTGGAAATAGAGGAAATATCCTATAAATAACAGAGAATCAGAATCTTATTTGTAAGCATCTAAATCTTTTATTGTTAATAAATATTTGATTCTCAATTAAAAGAGGAAAATAGCGTTTCATTCTCGGGTGAGAGATACTTTCGGGTGATAAATCGAATAGGATACCATGATGCTAAAAAACCAATCGCCGTTATGGTAATAAGGACCATGAAAAAATCTTTTACCATGATCTTTATGGGATATGCATCAATTACAAACGATTCGGCTCCTTGCAATTTAATAACACCATATTGTTGCTGAATAAAACAAATGGTAGTTCCGATTAATAATCCAATAAACGCTCCCAGGAATGAAATAATAAGACCTTCCAAAAGGTAAGTTTTCTTAATCGTGTTCATGTTAGATCCTAAGTGTTGCAAGGTTTGAATATCGTTTTTCTTCTCAATGATCAGCATAGTAAGTGTTCCTACAACATTGAAAGAAGCTACCAGTAAAATAAAAGCCAATATGAAAAAAATAGCCCATTTCTCCGATCGCATGGTTTTATAAAGTAACTCATTTTGCTGAATCCGGTTCTTTACTATGAAATTATCGCCTAATAGCTGCTGAATATTTTTTTGCACTTTGTTTATATTACTACCAGATTTTAGTTTGATTTCCAGAGCAGTTACCTCATTAGTTGCATAATCAAATAATGAACGTGCAAATCGGATTGGTACGATAATGTATTTGATTTCAATTTCAGGTTGGGACATAAAAAATCCTGCTGGCCTGATAAGCTTTGTTTTCAATGCCCTATTCGGATCGAGTGATATTTTTTCCGTTCTGCGGGGAACAATCAGCTTTAAATTTTCAAAAAATTCAGTTTCGATATTCAACATATATTTTATACCACGACCTATAATAGCGTAAGGTGTATTTTGAACCCACAATTTATATTCTCCATCCCATATCATGGTATCAATACCTGTAGCTTCATCGTAATTGTCGCTAACACCTCTTACGGTTGCAACGGTTTGACGCTCATCGTATACAATAAGTGCATTTTCTTCTGCTATTTGCGCAATTTCGCCAACACCATTCAGTACTGTAATATTGTGCAATGTATCCGAATCAATTAGAAATGTTTTGCCATATTTTGGTAATATTTCCAAATCGGCATAAAACGAATTGAATAACCCCCTCACAACAGAATCGAAACCATTAAATACCGATAATACAATTATGAATGCTATAGTACCAAAAGAAATACCAATTACGGAGATCGCTGCGATGATATTAATCGCATTATGCGATTTTTTAGCAAATACATACCGCCTTGCTATATAAAACGGAAAATTCAATGTTTAATCTTTAAGTAAATTTTCAATGTTATCAATATAATCAAATGAATCATCAAGAAAAAAAGTAATTTCCGGTATTTTCTTTACCTGATACCTTAATTTTCTGCCTAATTCATTTCTGAATAAACCATGATGAGCATTCAGTTCAACAATCGTATCGTTTGAGTTTTCCGAAGGGAATACACTGACGTATATACGTGCAATACTAAGGTCGGAGCTAATGCGGACAGCTGTAACCGTTAACATTTTGCCGGAAATAAATTCTTTCGCATGGAGTTGAATTATTTCTGCAATATCTTTCTGGATTTGCTTGGCTACTTTATTCTGTCTTGTAGACATGTAATTGATTCATAAAAGAAATACAAAAATACAAGATTTTCACACTTAGTTTTGCTTCATCAAGCTCTGACCTAAAATGAGACTTAAAACTTATTCATTAATTAGAACTATCTGGATATAATGTTGTTCTTATTTCTAAAAGCAAAGTCTTTTAAGGGCGATGTATTAGATGTTGGTATAGATAAGGGATAAAAAATAATATCAAGTATATTTCAAAATATTATAATGAAACGCAACTTTTTAAAGAAATTTTCTGTCTATTTAATAGAATATCTATTTAGTATTATTAATCGTTCTTTATTAAGTTGATAAATTATGTAAATGGTATTAATATTTCTCCTATATTTGACATTAGGTAATTTATAATTATGCTTCTTGTTCAAGAAACAACAAGTGTGTTAGGAGAAATAAGGCAGTACTTAGAATCCTTTGGTCCTCTAAATGGATTATTGATATTGTTTTTTATTTTTGGGCATTATTGGATTTGGAACTTATACAATAAAAATATTCGTGGAAAACAAGCTGAAATTAATAGAATGGCTCAGGATATAAAGGACTATAGAGAATATTTTATGAATATATTGAATATTAAAACTCCGTTAAAATAATAAAAATGATTACTTTATTATTATCTTTTGCGATTTTGTTTCAGATAATATTTATTATTAAGCTTATTAAGAAACAAAAGCATGATAAAGTTCTTTATGGATTTTGTCAAACAAGAAGAGATGTAATGAAATATTTGAGAGATAATTACGAAAATTTATCCGATAAAGATTATTCTGATATTAAAGTATTAATTAGTCCGCTAAACGCTTCAATTCATGATTTTAATTATCATAAATATAAATCCTTCAATTTAAGAAAGATAGAAAAATTAATGCGTCAAACCAAACATGATGTACAAACTATTAGAATAAACTTTAATAATGAAAATATTGATATCCAAAAAATTCAAATTTCTTTTATAGGAAATTATTTTAATGCTTTATGGATTTACACACCGTTAATTAAATTAAAATTTTTTAGATATATACTAATTCGGCTTTTCCAAGATAAAATCAAGGAGTTTATTAATTGGTATAATGATTCCGTGGAATGGTATTTTGGTGAAACTAATAAATACCGCATCAATCCTTGTTAATTGATTTAGAAGTTAAATAAAGAAATTTTATTCTAACATAAAAACTTCGCCTTTGGCGATGGTAAAGTGAAGTTTGCTATGCATATTTAAATGATTTTACTGCTTTAGTTAAGTATCATAAACA
>CAYMQP010000280.1:0-5522 GCA_964392505.1 uncultured Bacteroidales bacterium | reverse complement strand
GGAAAAAGGACACAATATTGCTATTGTAGGTATGGGTAATTTGGGACGTGCAGTTACACGATTTATCCGAAAAAATAAAACACGAATGAATATTGTGGCTTCGTTTGATATTGACCAATCGAAGATTAACGACTCAATGGAAGGCGTTCCCTGTTATAATGTTTCTATGATCGGACATTTTGTTGAAAAACTTGGGATCGATATTATTATTCTAACAGCATCGCCTGAATCGGCGCAAGAAGTAGCCAACGAAGTAATTGCATCTGGTGTAAAAGGTATTCTGAACTTTACTTCGGCCCACCTTGATGTTCCGAAATATATTTATCTAAAAGATTATGATATCATTACTTCGCTTGAAGAAATTGGGTTTTTTATTAAAAATCCATTGGCCAAGAAATTCGATTCATAGTAAAACCTATATAAATATCTCTATATTAGGTCTTTCAATTCAGTGTAGTCGATATTAAAAGCCAATGCCACATTGCGGTAAACGCACTTGCCTTTATAAATATTAACTCCCCGGTAAATATCCTTCGACCTCCGGATCGCCTCCTCAACACCCAGTTCTGCTATCATTAAACCATAAGGTAAGGTAGTGCTTGTCAAAGCCAGAGTTGAACTTAATGCAACAGCTCCGGGCATGTTTGCCACGCCATAATGGACGATACCATTAACAACATAAACCGGATCGTCGTGTGTGGTAGGATGTATCGTTTCGATACATCCGCCCTGGTCGACGGCTACATCGACAATGACGGATCCTTTCTTCATTAGTGTAAGTTGTTCTTTCCTTACCAAAACAGGTGCTTTAGCTCCAGGAAGTAATACTGCCCCGATTATCACATCGCTTTCCCGTAATACTTTTTCGATATTGGCATCGGTACTGTAAAGCGTGGTTATTCTCGATCCGAAGATGTCATCCAAATAGGCTAGTCTGCTAGCGCTGATTTCAAGAATGGTCACATCAGCTCCCATTCCTGAAGCAATTTTACACGCATTTGTACCCACAACCCCTCCTCCGAGAATACCTACTTTTCCACGTGCAACTCCTGGTACACCACCCAGTAAAACTCCCCGGCCTCCAAAAGTTTTTTCGAGATATTTAGCACCTTCCTGAACCGACAGCCGTCCTGCAATTTCACTCATAGGTTTCAGGCAGGGTAACTGTCCTTCCGAATTTTCAATGGTTTCGTAAGCTATAGCTTTGATGTTTCGCTTTATCAATTCCTCTGTCAACTCTCTGTTTGCCGCCAAATGCAAATAGGTAAAAAGAATTTGATCCTTCTTAAATAAGTTGTATTCTTCCGGAACCGGTTCCTTTACCTTTATAATCATATCGCTTACCTCGAAAACTTTTTCACGTCGATCACAAATAACGGCTCCTGCATTTTGATAGAATAAATCATCGAAACCTGCAGCCAATCCTGCATTTTTCTCAATATAAACATGATGTCCCCTGGTAATATAAGATTTCACATCTGAGGGGGTGAGCCCAACACGGTATTCATGTTTCTTAATTTCCTTTACGCAGCCTACTTTCATATTTTTTTCTGAAAATTAGGAGATCGGTTTTATTCTGTCTATGATAATCGTCACTTCGAATTACAAATTACACCATATTCTGGCAGCGACTTAAAAATATGTAGAAAAAATATAATAAAATTCGTAAATTCATTAGTTCGATAAAGCCTGGCACTTACAATTTCGTGCAATGTACATATTTCAATCCTTTTTAAATTTCAATAACTATTTGATAATAAAAAAATAAGATAAATAAGTAAGATAATTAAAACAGGATATTTAATCAGAGTTTTTTATCACTTGTTTGCAGTTACTAATTTATAATGATTCTAAATTTGTAACTAAAGTTGCAGGAGTACGTAATAGTGTCTATCTTTATTTGTGAATTTATTCACAAATAGCTCATTTTTCCAAAATTAATATATTAAAAATCAGTTATTTATACTCTTATTTATGAGGAGTTTTACAGAAAAAATCATTGAAAAATATTATCATGACAAAACACGTCTGATGGATATTTTAATTGCGATTCAATCGGAATTTGGTTTTATTTCGGCTGAAGCGGTTTCGATAATCGCGCAAGGATTGAATATGTCGGAAGTTGATGTTGAGCAAACTATCTCGTTTTATCATTTCTTTTCAATGAAACCCAGGGGTAGGTTCTCTATCTTTCTCAACAGCAGTGTGGTTGCTAATATGATGGGCAGGACAGAAGTTGCCAGAGCTTTTGAGCGTGAAACCGGGATTAAGTTTGGACAGGTAACTTCCGATGGCCTTATTGGCCTTTTCGATACTTCGTGCATTGGAATGAGTGACCAGGAACCTGCTGCCATTATCAATAATAAAATATTTACTAGACTAACAACCTTCCGGGTTCGAGAAATAGTAAGGGATATCAAGGCAGAAAAAAATATTGAAGAAATGTTCAGCGCGAGTTTTGGCGACGGAGCAAATCGCGATGAATCGGTACGATCGATAGTTACCAATAACATCCGAAAAATTGGTCCCATACTCGATATAAATTATAAAGTAGGAAAGGCACTCAGGAAAATCATTACGCTGACACCCGAAGAAATTATTGCTGAAATCAAGCACTCCAAAATAAGGGGAAGGGGAGGAGCAGGATTCCCTACCGGACTGAAATGGGAATTTTGCCGCAATGCTCGGGGTGAGAGGAAATATATCTTTTGTAATGCTGATGAGGGGGAACCCGGAACTTTTAAAGACAGAGTTATTCTGACCGAATTACCTGGTTTATTATTCGAAGGCATGGCTATTGCGGCTTACGCTGTAGGTGCATCAGAAGGAATACTCTATGTGCGTTACGAATATAAATATCTCGAATCGTATTTGGAAAAGAAGTTGGCAGAAGCCCGAAAAAAGAAATTTCTGGGAAAAAAAATTTTAGGAAAAAATGGATTTGATTTCGATATCCGCATTCAGTTTGGCGCGGGTGCTTACGTTTGCGGAGAAGAATCGGCACTTATCGAATCAGCCGAAGGGAAACGCGGTGAACCCCGTGATCGTCCGCCTTTCCCTGTTGAGAAAGGTTACCTTGAAATGCCTACCATTATTAATAATGCGGAAACATTGTGTGCTGTTGTAAAAATCACATTGAACGGGGGTGACTGGTACAGAAGTTTTGGAACTGCTGAGTCAATAGGGACTAAACTACTCAGCATTTCCGGCGATTGCAGATACCCTGGTGTATATGAGATTGAATGGGGATTTACCGTACATGAAATTCTTGAAATGGTTGGAACATCAGGACGAACCCAGGCTGTGCAGGTAGGAGGTCCTTCAGGTGCCCTGATCGGGCTGAATGAATTTAACAGGATATTGGGTTATGAAGATCTTGCTACAGGAGGATCGTTAATTATTTTCGGAGAACAGCGTAATTTACTTACCGATGTGGTAATGAATTTTACCGACTTCTTCATTGAAGAATCGTGTGGCAGCTGTGCAACATGCCGAATAATTCCTAGTGTGTTGAAGAAAAAGCTTGAAAAGATACTTAACGATAGGGGAATTGCACAGGACATAACCGATATCGTGGAATGGGCCAAATACCTGAAAGCTAGTCGTTGCGGACTAGGCCAAACAGCTGCAAATCCACTCCTCACTTCAATTAAGAATTTTCGGCATTTATACGAATCGAAAATACAAACACGTAAAGAATATGATACAGGCTTTGATTTGTTGAGCGCAGTTAAAGAAGCCTGCGATGTAACAGGCAGAGTTCCTAATATATAAAAATTAAAAAGTATATGAGTCAACTAGTTAAAATAACCATAGATGGTAATGAATATATGGCCGAAAAAGGCCAGTATATTATTGATGCGGCCAAAGAAAACGGCATATATATACCAAGTCTGTGTAATTATGAGGGAGTTAAACCCAGAGGAAGTTGTCGGATATGTACTGTAAATGTTAATGGCAGGTTGATGACGGCTTGCACTACACCCGTATCTGAGAATATGGTTATTGAGAATAATATTCCCGAATTAGCCGATCTGAGGAAAGCCATTGTGGAACTTTTATTTATTGAAGGGAATCATTTTTGTCCGGCTTGCGAAAAAAGCGGTAGCTGTGAATTACAAGCTTTGGCCTATCGTTTTCATATGATGGTTCCCCGTTTTCCTTACTCATATCCTCAACGCGAAGTGGACGCTACAAATCCTAAACTTATAAAAGACCAGAATCGATGTATTCTCTGTAAACGTTGCATTAGGGCTATTCATGACGAAAAGGGAAGAGCGATATTTGCTTACAGGAAACGAAGTAATCGAGTCGAAATTGGAATCGATCCGAAAATTGGTTTGGATTTAAGCGATGAAACAGCTTCGAAGGCCGTGGAGATATGCCCTGTAGGTGCACTTCTTATGCGTGAAAAGGGATTTGATGTACCCATAGGAAAACGCAAATATGATAAAACTCCTATTGGAAGTGATATTGAAAAATAATAGTTATTACACGATTAAATTGGAAGATAATGAGTAAACCAATTATAGCTACTACTTCACTGGCCGGATGTTTTGGATGCCATATGTCGATGCTGGATATTGATGAACGCATTCTCGATCTGATCGATTTAGTGGAATTCAATAAATCGCCGGTGAATGATATAAAAAAGTTTACAAAAAAATGCGATATAGGCCTTATTGAGGGTGGATGCTGCAACAGTGAAAATGTGCATGTACTCAAAGACTTCAGGGAGAACTGCCAGATACTCATATCGCTTGGAGAGTGTGCTATCATGGGTGGACTACCGGCACTGCGTAACGGTATACCAATAAGGGAATGCCTTGAAGAAGCTTATCTCGATGGTCCAACCGTTTCAAGTAATACAGAGAAAATTATACCTAACGATCCGGAAATACCAATATTACTCGATAAGGTATATCCATGCCACGAGATTGTTAAAATTGATTATCATTTACCAGGTTGTCCTCCGAGGGCCGATCTGATTTGGGAGGCGCTTGTCGCATTAATTACTGGGAACGAACTTAAGCTCCCTTATGAAGTTGTTAAATTTGACTAAAATCAGAATATGGGACAGAAAATCACAATAGAACCGGTTACGCGTGTTGAGGGACATGGTAAAGTAACAATACATCTCGATAATGAAGGCAATGTCACGCAAACCAGATTGCATATTATTGAATTCAGAGGATTTGAACGCTTTGTTCAGGGACGTCCCTATTGGGAAGCACCTGTTCTAGTTCAACGACTTTGCGGAATTTGCCCGGTAAGCCATCATCTGGCAGCGGCAAAAGCGCTTGATGTTATTGTTGGTGCTGGTACTGGTGAAGGATTAACACCCACTGGCGAAAAAATGAGACGACTGATGCATTACGGGCAGATTTTTCAGTCGCACTCACTTCATTTTTTTCACCTAGCTTCACCCGATTTACTATTCGGGGTTGACGCGAATCCTTTGAAACGTAATGTTATTGCATTAGCACTCGAAAATAAAGAACTGGCAGTACAGGGTGTTATGG
>CAYMQP010000279.1:0-5523 GCA_964392505.1 uncultured Bacteroidales bacterium | reverse complement strand
GTCCATCATAAGCCTTGAAAAAACATCCATCGATGCCACGTTCAGTTGCCGTTCCTCAATAATGGTCGGAGATATCCAGTTATTATATATCGAAGTAAATCGTTGCATGTTAATACTACTGATACCCCGATGTCGAATTGTATATTTATTAAAATCGTTGATATCGTCCATAAACATTATGATTAGCTAATGTAAAGGTAGTATTATTTTTCAAACAATTTATTGAATTTATCAGAGCCGATCTCCTTCTCATCAATTTTTGCTATGCTTTTGATAAATTCAATTACTTTGTTTTCTACGACTCTTGACTTGATATTGTTTCTATCCTCCTTTTTTTCAAGTATTCGTTGTGCAAATTGTTCAAGATGTTCATCGGGTACATTATACATACCATATTGACTGAATTGCATGCGGGCAATATCTTTCGCAACAAGCTTCATATCGTCTTCAGTGATCTCAAGATTATTATCATCAAAAATTTTGTCTTTGATCAGCTGCCATTTTAAATCATCTTCAAACTGGTTGAATTCTTTTTCAATTTGCTCTTCGGTAAATTTATCTTCGTTAATAGCGACAAGCCAGCGTTTTAGAAATTCATTTGGAAGAATCATTTTTGTTTTTTTCATAAGGGTTTCCTTAATATCGATTCGAAAACGATACTCGCTATCTTGTTTTAAATGAACTTTCGCATCTTCAGCAATTTTTGCTCGAAATTCTGCTTCCGTATTGATTTTACCAGGCCCGTAAACTTTATCGAAAAACTCCTGATTGATTTCTGCATTTCTAAAGCGTGATATGTCTTTGATAGTGATCCGAAAGTTGCCTTCAACAGTCCCTACATTTTTACGGTCTATTTTAAGAATACCAGCCAGTTCGGCATCATTTGGATAAGCTTTTTTCAGATCCATGATTAAGGTATCACCTTTTCGGGATGATAGCAGATTTTTCTTAATGCTGTCGTCTTTAATCAGTTCAATCGATAATGCAGCTTCCTCGACCTGAATACCATCAGGAAGGGATTCATTGTTGCTATCTAACTGAATTATATCAGCTTTAGCAATATCTTTCTCGGCTGGTATATCAATACTTTCAAATTCTCCAAAACGCTGCCTATAGTTTTCGACATATTTATCTATGAGTGTATTATCAGCTTTTATGAGGTAGTAAGGAAATTTATCCTTCGGTAAGACTTTTACATCGAATTCAGGTGTCAGGGCTAAGTCGAACTTAAATTCGAATATTTCGTCCGTGTCCCAGTCAATTGTTTTCATGTCACCTTCGTGCGGAAGAGGTTCGCCCAATATATTTAGTTTTTCGTCCTGTATGTACTTGGCAAGCGATTCGGAAATGAGTTTATTTATTTCCTCAACCATAATAGGTTTCCGGTACATTTTATTTATCAGGCCAAATGGTACTTTGCCGGGACGAAATCCGTCAATACGTACCTTTTTACGATAATCATTCAAGGTTTCATTAACTTTTGCTTCATAATCTTCTTTCTCCAGCCTGATGTTAAGTACAGTATTTAAATTATCGATGTTTTCTCTAGTAATATTCATAGTCCAGTTGTTAAATCTCGTCGTTTCTATAAAAAACCGCCAATACTAACTTATCTTTACGAGTATCAGCGGAATATTTTTGCGAACGGATGAAAGGGCTTCCCGATACTTATCAGAACAGACTTCTCGTCCCTTTGGCTTTTCTGAAAAAAGCCACAACATTCGCTACCGCTCATGTTGTCATCCTCACTTTGTGCGGATGAAGGGACTCGAACCCCCACGCCCGAAGGCACAAGATCCTAAGTCTTGCGCGGCTACCAATTACGCCACATCCGCAAAACGAAGCGCAAAGATACTATAAAATTCCAAAATTAATTACGGTGAGCTAAGGATTTTATCCTAAATTAGTTAATGGTTTTGCTTGAATATCAATGAGTAATGAAGTAATTATGCTACATTTTCATAAATATAAAACGTGCTGTAAAATCACAGAATAATCATATTGAACAATACTAACTCTATTTTGTAATTTATAGTAAAAATCAAAAACACTATTCTTATGAAAACTCAATTTGTAATTGTACTACTCGTATTTGCCAGCAATTTTATGTTGAATGCTCAGGAAGATATTTACCAGTCGGAAAAACTCAGTAAAATATGGGAAACAAAAAATTTGAATGTTCCTGAAAGTGTTCTTCCGGTTCCTGATAAAGGAATTTTATACGTTTCGAACCTGGGAAGCAATAATCCAGAAGCAAAAGAAAATAGTGGTTTTATTTCCATTTTAGATACTGATGGGAATATTGAAAATCTGAAATGGTGTAAAAATCTAAACTCTCCAAAAGGAATGGCTTTATTTGATGAATATTTGTATGTCACCGAGGTTGATCATATTTCAAAGATCGCTATACATACAGGCGAAAAAGTAAAATCTTATCCGGTAGAAGGAGCGATATTTCTTAATGATATTGCCGTGAATGATGAAGGAGTTTTATTTATAACTGATTCACGCACAGGGACAATTCACAAACTGGAAGATGAAAAAGTAATTGTGCTTCTTAAATCCGATCTATTTCCTTCTCCTAACGGAATTTTCAGTGTAAAGGATAAAATATTTGTTGGTACCGGTAAGAGTATTATTTCAATCAAACCGGAAACTCTTGAAGTAAATGAATATCTTCTGAATACAGGAGGTGTCGACGGATTGGTAATGATTGAGCCGGATGTTTTTCTTTTCTCCGATTGGCCGGGAAAAATATACTTCATGAAAAAGGATAGCGAGAAAGAACTACTGCTTGATACAACTTCGTCGGAAACTTTAAAAACAGCCGATTTCGGTTATATTGTCAAATTAAAAAGGCTATATGTCCCAACTTTTTTTAATAATAGTGTGGTTTGCTACGAATTAAAGTATTAATTATCCACAATAATTAAAGATTCAAAAGGGCTGTTTTAGGTATTGAGACAGCTTTTTTTTATCAGACACATTCGAATATTTCATATTCAACGAATTTACATTCATTTTTTTAGTAATTTATGTATAAGAAACAGTTAGTGATGATTTAATCCTTTACTATTAATGGACAACGAAAAACCTCGAATACTAGTTGTTGACGATCAAGCACAAAATCGGTTGCTTGTGGTTGAGTATCTTGAAGTGCTCGATGTAATAGTCGATGAGGCAAGTTCGGGGAAAATGTGTCTCGATATGCTTCGTAATCAAGATTATCTACTGGTAATTCTCGATGTACAGATGCCTGTTATGGATGGGTATAGGGTGCTAGAAATTATGCAAGAAGATCAGAATTTGGCTAATATTCCGGTAGTTTTTGTTTCGGCAGTATTCGATTCCGAAGAATACATACTTAAGGGTATTGAAAAAGGGGCTATCGATTTTATTGTCAAGCCAATTAATCCGGAGATTCTTAAAACCAAAGTCCAGAATTTTATTAAGTTATACGAAAAACAACAAACGCTCGATAGTCTTGTACGGTCACTCGAAACCATAAATAAGCGACTGATTTATAGTGAAAAAAAACTTAAGAGGATTACACAATCAGCAAGTGATGCAATCATACTATTAGATAAGAATTTTAAAGTTAAATTCTGGAATCGGGCCTCAAATCAGATTTTTGGATTTTCGCGTTATGAAATTCTTTATGAGGATTTTTTCACCTATATTATTTCGAATAATTCAATTAACAGATTAAAGCAATATATTGATTCACTGAATGAAGGTGATGGAAAATTACAGCAACGTTCTATAAGGATTACAGGAAAAAACAAGAGAGGAGAAGAATTCCCAATTGAATTATCGTTGGCCAGTTTCGTTGAATTAAATGGCGATGTAAACTATACCGTTGTTATTAGGGATATCACACGTAGGGTCATTATGGAAAGGGAAGCCCTTAAGGCAAAAGAACTGCGCGAATCTAACCTTGTGATGAAAGAATTCATGGATAGCGTTAGTCATGAGTTGCGAACGCCAATGAACGCTATTTTAGGCATTTCGAATATGCTTACAAAATATGGAGCCGAAAATTTGACTACCAAACAGCGTGAAGGTCTTGAGATCATTAATCAGAGCGGTACACGACTTTTAGATCTGATAAATGATATTCTGGATCTATCACGTATCGATGCCAACAGAGTGACCGTTACCAGTGAACTCATTGAACTTGATAAATTCTTGGCCACAATGCATAGCATGGTGTTAAGTCTGATTGGCGAAAAGAAAATTAAATTTAAGATACGCAAGAGCTCTGGTATACCGCAGCATTTTCACAGCGATTTAAAAAAATTAAATCAAATTCTGACCAATTTGTTAGGGAACGCAGTAAAATTTACACAAGAAGGCAGAATAGCTTTATTTATACACTTTTTTGAAGGTAAGTTATACTTCGAAGTAAGCGATACAGGCGTTGGAATTGCCGAAGAACATCTTGAAAGTATATTTGAACGTTTTCAACAAATTGATAATTCCGAGACTAAAGAATTTGAAGGTACAGGATTAGGATTAAACATCTGTAAAAAGCTTATTATACTAATGGGAGGCGAAATTAGAGCTGAAAGCGAACTGGGCAAGGGAACTATAATGAAATTTTATCTGCCACTCAAAAAGTACGATAAGAGAAAAACAGCCTTTGATTCTTTTAATGAATCTCAACTAAAAAAAGATGATTACCTCAATAATATAGATGCCTCAGCTCCTCTCGCGATCATTATTCAGGATGATAAAGAACATCATTTCTGGTATGCTAATCTACTGAAAACAAAAGGTATTGAATCATTTCCATGTACATCGTCGATGGAAGCACTAAAGGCGATACACGACTACTTGCCCGATTTTATATTGTTAAAGATTGAAATGCCAAAAATACACGGATCTTCATTCTTAACGGAAATAGCCAGGGGAAAGAAATTCACAAATATTCCAATCATGGCTTTTTCGCACGTTGAAGATTTATCTATCAAGGATATTTCTAATCCAATAATTCTCTTAAAAGAACCAGTGAATGAAGATATGATATTACAGGCTGTTGATAAGTTGAATGTTAAACGAATACAATATATTCAGGATAATCTTATTCTGTTTGAGAAGGAAAATCGATTAAAAAAATATATCGGACAATACGATGAAATCATTCATAACAATTCCTTTATTCGCACCCGTTTTATCCTGGGACGATGTGCAATTGAGAACCTGATTCTGGATGGTATGGATATCGACGGAGAGAATTTTAAATTAATAAAATGGCTTATTTCACAGAAAATAAAATATCCTAAAAATATACTGGTTGTTATTGCAAACCGACCATTCGATCTGATCCTTGAAGAGCTAAAAAAATTACCAAACTGTAAATTAATAGGTATTCAACATGTAAAACAATCGGGTACAATCGAGTTAGCAATGAAAAATACTGAGTTGACAACTTTGTCTGTTTTTGAAACTGAAAATTTAGATTTTAATGAAAACCAGTAAAATATTGATTGTCGATGACGAACATGCCAATCAGTTTCTTAT
>CAYMQP010000278.1:0-5544 GCA_964392505.1 uncultured Bacteroidales bacterium | reverse complement strand
CCTTCGAAGATTCTCCATGGCTGGGTAATTTATACTTGTGTGCTATCTATAACAGGGCTCTCACATCTAATGAAATTTCACAAAATTATTTTGCTTCTCCTTTTATCTCTGATAGTGGTACAATTAATTCAAAGGATTATGATATCTATATTTATCCCAATCCTGCAAATGATTTGTTGCTCATAGAATTCATAAATTCTGATGTGAATGCAGAAATTACACAGATTTACACATTAAGAATATATAATCAACAGGGTTTATTACTACATCAGGAGAATGTTTCCGAGGTATTAGGAAATGGGGCCATTCAACTTGATATTTCAAAACTTAACAGAGGCATTTACACCCTTGTGCTGTCAAATTCAATCAATCTTATCGATCAGGAAAAACTGGTGATTCTTCGGTAAATATTTGTTATTTAACGACTAGGTATACTTCCAAACTTTTTATTCAATTCGATTAATTATTAATCTCCATCCTAAAAAATAGGACGCTGGTCAAATTATAGGAGGCATTGACTAATATTCTCCTCTTAGGGCTGTAAAGTTGATTAAATTTGTGTTATAAATCAAACTTGCATGAAACGTTTATATGATATTCAGTGGATCACAAGACTTTTTACAAATTATAAACTCAAGAATATTTTACCTGTTCTTGATATTTTCGTAACCGTTTTTTCTTATTTTTTAGCTTATTTCGTCGCCAACCTGATAGAAACTGATTATTTCAGTTTTACTTTCGATTATGTCTATATGCTTATTCTGATAATACCAACATGGGCAATACTCTTACGAAATTCCAGCTTAACAAACATTCCAAGAACACGCTCTACACTTTCCATATTTTTTAATTTACTGAATTTTAATTTCATAGGTTTCATTCTGATTTTTATTTATAAGCATGCATTCCAGTTGCATATCTTTAGCCATTACGTGATCATCTCATTTACGGTATTTAATATGCTTTCTCTGTTTATTCTGCGAATGATAACATACCGGGTTTTTAAATATTTCCGTGTTAATGGCCATAATATTCATAATGTTATTATTTATGCCGATGATAAATCAGAAAAATTCATTTCAGATATACTACTTCATAAAGAATGGGGCTTCAGAATCTTAATGATCATTTCCGATTCTGAAAAAATTCGTAAAAAATTCGGGAAAAATATTCGTGTGCTACCCGACAAAATTAACATCCGTCAACTTATCAAGATCGATATTATAGATGAGGTAATTTACTGTAAAAACTCAATAAGTAACGAAATAGGGCATGATTTAATACAAGCCTGTGAAGAAATTGGTGTAATCTTTCGCCTGGAATCGAATCTTTCCCCCATGACATATACCAATGCATACATGGCACATTTTAATGATACTTCATTTCTGACGTTTAATCATTCACAAAAAAACTACCTGTCCCTTATTTGGAAAAATTTTATGGATTTCTGGATCTCATTCGCTATCATTTTTCTACTGTCTCCTCTTATGTTACTTGTTGCCATACTGATAAAAATTACTTCAAAAGGACCAATTATATTTAAGCAAGCAAGAGTAGGGTTAAGAGGAAGGAAATTTTATATTTATAAATTCCGTACTATGGTCCAGGATGCAGAAGAATTAAAAGCAAAATTAATGGCATTAAATGAGAGCGACGGACCTGCCTTTAAGATAAAAAAAGACCCGCGAATCACCTTTATTGGACGCTTACTGAGAAAAACAGGATTGGATGAGCTTCCTCAGCTTTTTAATGTCTTAAAAGGTGAAATGTCCCTTATTGGTCCTCGTCCACCACTGCCTGAAGAAGTTGAGAAATATGAGCGCTGGCAAATCAGGCGACTTTCTGTTAAACCCGGTATCACATGCACATGGCAAATCATCCCGAACCGAAACGATGTTATTTTTGAAAAATGGATGAAACTCGATATGCAATACATTGATAACTGGTCGCTTAAAGCCGATTTTATACTGTTCTTCAGAACTATATTCAGTGTTTTTCGTGCTGGAGGTCATTAGGCTATTGCATATTATCTTTCCTGTCATAACTTTGTATTATACCCTTTAATCATTTAAGAAATGCGAAAACTAGGAACTGTTATAATCATTTTTTCGATTTTAATCAGTTGTACTCCTACAAAAAAACTCAAGTATACTATTAATACCGAAGGATCCAAGAATGAATATAAAAATAATAGGTCTGAAAAAACCATTCAACCTTACGATTATCTTTATATTAAATTATATAGTCTTGATGAAACAACCTCCAATATCTTTAATGCCAGAACAGATTATGGATATTCCGATGAACAGCTTCAATCCTATGAAGTGAACGATCAGGGCTATATATATTTTCCTTTTATTGGTAAAATTCTGGTAAAAGATCTTACCATCGAAGAAGCACAAAATAAACTTGAGACTGAACTTAACAAATACTTAACCAATATCTCTTTACGCGTTAGATTTGTTGGAAATAAAATAACTGTTGTCGGAGAAGTGAATCATCCTGGGAACCAAACCTTTTATGATGAGAAAATAACTGTATTTCAGGCGCTTGGTTTAGCTGGAGATATTGCCGCCTGGGGAGACAAAACTAAAGTAACCCTGATCAGAGAAAAAGATGATGTAATTAAATATCATTACCTGGACTTAACTGACAAGAATATTGTGGAATCGGATTATTATTATCTTCTCCCGAATGATATTCTTATTGTCGATCCTGTTAGATCTAAATATCGCGGCATGCAGGATCGCACAATTGTACCTCTTATAGTTACTACCATGAGTACTGTAACATATACAATAATTGCTATTTTAGATTTCGCAAAACCAACAAAATAACCATGCAGGAAGAATATTTTCAACAAAATCTTAATTATAAAAAAATTGTCCAAAGGTTTTTAGGATTTAAAAGGCTTTACATATTTGCTTCCGTTATCTTCATTGCCATTGTATTTATTTACAACCGGACTACAAAAGTACTCTATCAGAATTTTACTACGGTTATGATATCAGAAAAAGAAAGATCTGCATTGACAGCCGGACAGGATTTCATGTCGGGTATGGCATTATTTTCCGGACAAAATAAAATTGATAATGAAGTTGAGGTGTTGCAATCATTTTCTATGATTAAAGAAGCAGTCCAACGAATGGATATTCAAGCTTCAATTTTCAGATACGACAAATCTTTTTATTCTGAGCTATTAGAAGGTACTGCCCTTGTTAAAAAGACTGAGATATATGAAAAATCACCCATTCGTATTATAATTGATCCAACTCACGACCAAGCCACATATTTAAACTTCTATATTGAATTTATTGATGATAACTCATTCAATATTTATACAAAATATCAGAAAAATCCGGTTTATCTTTTTAATTATATTGATGATGCTATTACTGCTGTTAAACCTTATAAGCATTTTCGTTACAAATACAACTTTGGACAGGAGATTAAAACTGAGTTTTGCAGTTTTCAGATACTTAAAACAGAATATTATGATAAAAACTTCTCTCACGATAAAGTATTATATTTCTATTTAAACAATACCAATAACCTAACATTTGAATATCAATCTAACCTCAAGGTATCTCCCATCAGTCCTACTGCTTCCATTATTAAATTAGTCCTTAAGGGAACAAACTATTACCGTGTTACGGACTATCTTAATTCTCTTACTTCTGTCTATCTCGACAGAAATCTGCAAAAGAAAAATAATGCCGCAGCCAGCACAGTTTCATTTATCGATGCCCAAATATCAGAATTTAAGGATTCATTGAATACCGCTGAGGCCAGCTTAAAAAGCTTTCGTACTTCTCATCAAGTCATGGATCTGAGCTTTCAGGGACAACAGGTATTTTCAAAACTCGAAGAACTTGAAAGTGAAAAGTCCACGTTGATGCAACAATTACGTTATTATGGATATTTAAAAGATTATTTTAATAGAAACAAAGATATTACTGATCTGGTGGCTCCATCTTCGATGAATGTAGTCGATCCTATACTAACTAATCTGGTATCGGAATTAATTACCATCAATTCGGAACGTGCAAGTCATTTAGGTACAGGATCCAGTTCCGATAATATCTTACTCCGGAGTTATAATGTGCGAATTGATAACCTAAAAAAAACAATACTTGAAAATGTTGAAAACTCACAAACAACATTAAGAGCCTCAATATCTGAGTTAGACTATAGAATTAGAAAACTCTCGAATCAAATTTCATCTATGCCAAAAACCGAACTTCAGTTAAAAGGTATTGAGAGAAAATTTGAACTTAATAGTGCTATCTATACTTTTCTTTTACAAAAACGGTCGGAAGCTCAAATATCTAAAGCCTCAAGTATGCCCGATTATGAAATCATTGAACCTGCAAGGGCTTTGTATCCAAAACCTGTAGCACCTAAAAAGAAACTTAATTATGGCATAGCTTTATTTTTAGCTTTTCTGCTTCCAACAAGTTACGTTTTAATAATCGATTTCTTTAACAATAAACTTAATGAGGTTGAAGAAGTTGAAGCATTGGCCAATCAACCAATTCTGGGTAAAATATTCCATAATTTCAGAAAAACCAACCTTATTGTAGCACAGCGACCTAATTCTTCAGTTTCAGAGTCGTTTAGAAGTGTACGAACCAATTTTCAGTTTTTCGATCATAGTGGTAAAAAACAACTGGTATTGTTTACATCATCTTCCAGTGGCGATGGTAAGACATTCTGTTCTATAAACTTTGCTTCGGTCCTCGCTTTAAATGGTCACAAAACAGCGCTACTTGAATTCGACTTACGTCGTCCTAAAGTACATCAGGTATTTGGAGCCAGTAACATGATCGGTATCAGTTCATATCTTATAGATAAGGCAGTTATCGACGATATTATTCTTCCCACCGAGATTGAAAATCTGGATCTTATCTCTGCAGGTCCTGCTGCACCTAATCCGGCAGAACTAATTTCCTCCGATAAAACTACCGAATTTCTTGAAACGCTGAAGGAGATGTATGATTATATTATCATCGACTCGGCTCCTGTGGGTATTGTATCTGAAACTTTCCTTTTAATGAAGCATTCTGATGTAAATATATTTGTTGTACGTATGGAATTTACCATACGCGATGCCTTTAAAAATGCACTCAGAGGATTAGAAAGTAATGGTTTTACTAATAATTTTAGTATTCTATTAAACGATATTAACATCAGAAAAGAGTCGTACAAATACGGATACGATACGAAATATTATACAGAAGATTCAAGGGGTTTATTTTCCTGGCTATTCCGTCGCAGGCGATCAGCTTAAAATGATTGCACTTTCAACCAATAAAGAAATATAAATATCGAAGTGATATATTTAAAGACGGAATTTAAAAGGTTAAGATGTGAATAGATTTTAGTAAGCAGGGTGTTTATTAAGAATATGATTTGATAAACACCTTTTTAGTTCTTATTTTAGCAGTCTAAACAGGAATAATTGATAAAATCAAGCTAATTATTTAGTAATTAGCATTATTTTTGTTTTTGGTGTGTCAGTAGCAATTCCATCTAATGTGATGG
>CAYMQP010000277.1:0-5605 GCA_964392505.1 uncultured Bacteroidales bacterium | reverse complement strand
CCCAGGAAGTTCTTGTACCGGCATTTCTATCGGCTTATACTGGTATTAATCCTCAGAATATTACACTCGAAGCTTTCTTCTGGACTATGATGCCAAACTGGAAAATTTCTTTCGATGGGCTTTCTAAAATTGATTTCATCCAGAAATTCCTTAAAACCATTACACTTTCTCATTCCTATAAATCCACATACTCTATTACAGGTTTTGGTACTAATGTTAGTTATTTCGAGAGTTACCAGTCGTCTGTATTTGATAGCGATTACGATATACGCTATATGATGCGCGATAATCAATTCGATTATATAACTCAGTATCAGTATGGGTCGGTATCCATTAAAGAACAGTTGAATCCTCTAATCGGATTTGACATGACCTGGCATAATAGTTTGAGTACCCGATTTGAAATTGGTAATACAAGGATGATACTTTTAAGTCTGAATAACAATCAGGTGAATGAAACCCGAAATAACGATTATACCCTAGGTGCTGGATACCGTTTTAAAGAAGTACCACTTAATATAACTGCTGGAGGCACAAAGCGACAGATAAGCAGTGATCTGAATGTTCGTTTCGATGCCTCATTACGAAATAACGTTACTATTATCCGATTCCTTACTGAACAACTCGATTTAATGGATGATCATAAGGTCACTACGGGTTCAAGAAGATTTACTATTGGATTTACTGCCGATTATGTTTTTAGTAAAAACTTTAATGTGCAATTCTTTTTCGACAGGGAAGTGAATACTCCATTTACTACGGTAACTTATCCTACAGCAGAAACAAACATCGGATTTAGCCTTCGACTCTCATTGTAATGCTTAATCATTAGTATTACGATAAATTCAAGATTCTTTAAAATAGCAGTGGATAAAGATTTTAATAAATTGCTTTATACGATATTTGTATATTTACAAACAGACTAAAAATAAAAAAACACACTATGAATATTCCCGAAAATCTTAAGTATACCAAGGATCATGAATGGATCAGAATTGATAATGGCGATAACACTACTGTTGGCATAACCGATTATGCTCAGGGTGAACTCGGCGATATTGTTTTTGTTGAAATTGAAACACAGGGGGAGCAGCTTAAAAAGGGAGAAGTTTTTGGTACTATAGAGGCTGTTAAAACGGTTTCGGATCTCTTTATGCCTGCTTCAGGCGAAATTGTTGCCATAAACGAAGAATTGACTGATTCGCCTGAACTAATTAATAGTGATCCGTTTGGTAAAGGATGGCTTATAAAAATAAAACTTACCGATGCATCCGAATTAAATTCTCTTCTGGATGCATCACAATATAAAGATTTGATAAGTTCATAGTTTGGAACTAGGTTTTATACCAATACTTAATTAGCCTGTTATTTGATGTTCAAATAGCTTGTGATAAAATTATACTGAAAAATAATCTATGATGATTTTGCGATTCAGAACAATTGCAGTTGACCATCGTCCCAAAATGTAGGATAATTTTCATCGAATTTACGGAGTATTTCAGTTATTATGGTTTCGCGCATAAACTTAGCCTTGTTCTTAACATTAAATTTTTCACAATATTGATTAATGGCGCTATGCTCTCTGGAATTAAAACGGATGGTCTGAGTTATTTCTCTTTTTAAACTAAGATCTTTCGCTTTTTTTTTACGCATTATGATTCCTTACCTGATACTTTTTCGAAAGTACGAATTATCGATATGGCCTGAGAGTGTTAATTATTAACATGCGTTTTATAATTCTACTAAACAGTTATAACAGTATTTTTATTTTGTTTATTGTAATCAATTGAACTTTATGTATATGAATTTCTCGAGCATAACCGTTAGAATGGAACGATAGGTTTGTTGAAAAGTTATATTTCTTCTTCGATTTCTTTCTGCCGTATAATTGACATCATTCCTTTTACGCTAATTAGATCGAGTAAAAGAGCCAATATAAGTCCAAATGCAACCAGAATTATTAGACTGGTTAGCCATTGTAAATACAAATGTTTGAATATTATACTAGCAAGTAATAATAAAGAAATATAGCCTGTAAGTTTAAGTATGGTCTTATAATTGGGTGTTAATTTAAATATTCTTTTTGCAAGAAGAATATGAATTATAATAGTGAAAAATTGCGCTGCTGCATTGGCAATGGCAGCACCATAAACTTTATAGGAAGGTATAAGCAACAAGTTTATTGTGATACTGAGGATTACTGCACTTGCTGCCATATAGTTAAGTTGCTTAAGGTTACCGTTAGCAGTAAGTAAGGCGCCAAATGTATAGCAAACACACATCCCTATATAGCTGATAATAAGAAAACCAAATATATCGCCTGAAATATTAGAGTGCTCATTATAAAGTAGATTGAATATTTCTTTCCGATAGAAAATTGATGGAATTAAAACAGCCAGTGAAGGTACTATCAATAAAAGAAAAGAGAGCTGTAAAAGTCCGTCGACTCTCTGTTTTAGACGAATATGACGTGAAAAAATTGGAAGCAGCAATAAGGGGAATAAAAGTGCATAGTTTGACATAAAATCCAGAATTCGAAAGGCATGGGCAAAAATTCCGGCCTGAATACCGCCATCGGGCAGTAAAATTCGTAAAAGTACCGAATCGATACGGTAATAAGTTGCCATCAGCAAAACCAGTGTTGCATAAGGTTTAAGTTTTTGAATAATAGGAATTAATTGTGTTATGTTTATACTAAAGCGAAATGATTCGGTCTTTCGCAATACAAGAAAAAAACTGGTAAGTAAGGTTGCTGAATAGGCAATTGTCTGTGCCAGAACAAACCAAATTATTTTAAAATTCTGGTGAGTTATTGGATTCAATAATAAATACCCGACTATTAATATCATTAATGTACGATCGAGAACCGAAATAATACCTTCAGTTTTAAAAAATTGTAAACCACCAAGATTGGCTCGCATTGAAAGGATAAAAGAAGCCAGAAATTGATTCAGGAGTATTATAAGAAGCAATGGAATTTCTTGGGTACGGATATTCATTATCCATGCTATCAAAAAACATAGTAAAGCATAAGGTATGGCAAGAATCAATTTTAAAACAACGATATTTGACAAATAACGGCTTATCATAGCAGGGTAATGAGCAATTTCTCTACGGATGAAATTTTCAATACCCAGATCCAATATGATTTGAAATATAATAGCGGTATTAAAAAGCGAAAAATAACTTCCATATACCTCGGCACCTACACTATTTTGAACAACACGGTCGATACCAAATACATAAACCGGTTTAATAATACCATTCAGAATAACCAAAAACCCAAGGTTTGTGACAAATTTCTTCTTCAACGCTCTATTTTTAACAGTATAAAGGTAGCAAGATATGAATACGATGATAATACGAGTGATTATTATATGAAAATTGTACAGATGGTATAAATTTTCTATATTCACGTTCCCGGCATCAAAGAGGAATGTTATTAATTATCAATCATTTCATAATTGCTAAAACGATTTTTAGAAAGTAATAAACTGGAAGCAGGATGTGATGAAGCAGGCAGAGGATGTCTTGCCGGACCGGTATGTGCAGCCGCTGTTATAATGCCTCACGATTATATTAATCATGAACTTAACGATTCTAAAAGATTACCTTCCTATATACGCAATAAACTGAGAAATGACATAGAAAGAAATGCCTTTTCCTATGCAGTTGCTTTCGTTGATAATCACGTTATTGATGAAATCAATATACTGAAAGCTTCAATATTGGCTATGCACCATGCTTTAGATAAATTAAAAGTCCGTCCGGAATATATAGTGGTTGATGGAAATAAATTTTTTATTTACAGGGATATTCCCCATTCATGTGTAGTAAAAGGCGATGGCAAATATATTTCGGTTGCTGCTGCTTCGGTGCTGGCAAAAACCTATCGCGATGAGTATATGATGAATTTACATAAGAAATGCAACTTATATGGCTGGGATCGTAATAAAGGATACCCAACAAAATATCATAGGGAAGCTCTTCTCGAATATGGACTTACCGATTATCATCGCCGTTCATATCATTTAATCGATACACAAATGGAAATGGCCTTTTAATTTGATAAATGTTTTAGTTGTATACATATAATAGACTGATCAATGAAAAGAGTTTTTATAATTATTTATGTTTTCGTTCTTGTGGTTCCTATATCCATAAAAGCTGATGAGGGTATGTGGATGCTCCCGTTGATCCAGGAACTGATTATGGATGATATGCAGGAGCTGGGTTTGAAACTGACAGCTGAAGAAATATACAGTATTAATAAGTCCAGCATTAAAGATGCCATTGTAATATTCAATGGAGGCTGTACTGGTGAAATTGTATCGAATGACGGATTGCTGTTTACGAATCACCATTGTGGTTTTGATCAGATTCAGTACCATAGCACGTTGGAACACGATTATCTTTTCGATGGTTTTTGGGCAAAATCGTGTGAGGAAGAGCTACCAAATCCCGATCTTGAAGTAAGGTTTCTCAAGAGTATAGAGGACGTATCGACGCGAATTATTAACGAGCTATCTGATAGTTTAACTGAAGAAGAGAGAAGAATGGAAATTCAGGAAAAAATCGAAGAAATCGAATCAGAAGTTGATGAGGAACTGTATGAGGCAAATGTAAAGTCGTTTTATGAAGGTAACGAATATTATTTATTCGTTTATGAAGTATTCAAGGATGTTCGTTTAGTGGGAACACCACCATCCTCTATTGGCAAATTCGGATATGATACGGATAACTGGGAATGGCCAAGACATACAGGCGATTTTAGTATTTTCAGGGTTTATACTGCACCTGATGGATCGCCAGCTGAATATTCGCCCGATAACGTACCGTTGAAACCCAAGTACTTTTTACCAATCTCGCTAAATGGCTTTCAGGAAGGCGATTTTGCTTTTATTCTAGGATACCCTGGCAGTACCGACAGGTACTTATGCTCTTATGGGATACTCGAGACAATGCAGGTTGAAAACGCTAATCGCATTCGAATTAGGGGCGAAAGGCTTAATCTGTTGATGAAGGATATGCAAACCGATCCTAAAATTAAAATTCAGTATGCAACAAAATATTCCCGATCCAGTAATTACTGGAAATATTCTATAGGGCAGAATTACAGGTTACGGGTGCTCGATGTAATCGATAAGAAACAAAAAGAGGAAGAGGAATTTCAACAGTGGGTCGATTCCGATTCGATCCGTTCAGCTATGTATGGAAATATTTTGGCAGATATGAAGCAGATATATGAAAACAGAAGGACAGCTGAAATGAATTTCGATGCTATGTCAGAGGCTTTTTTTATCGCTTCGGAAATAGTAGGATTTATTGCCGATTTTAATTACCTGTATAAATTGTTGCGGGTTGTAGATACTGATCCGCAGGAGATACAGGATGAAATTATAATCTTAAAAAAAGAAGCTGAAAAATTTTATAAAGACTATAATATTCCTACCGATATCAAGGTTACAAAAGCTATGTTCGAACTTTATGGAAATTTGATAAAGCCTCAACAACATCCGAAAATATATACCCTAATTAACAAAAAGTACAAAGGCAATATTGGTAAGTTTGTCGACAAATTATTTGATAAAACACTATTTACCGT
>CAYMQP010000276.1:0-5611 GCA_964392505.1 uncultured Bacteroidales bacterium | reverse complement strand
GGCAAGTACAGCTCCTGGTACACCTAAATTAAGCTGATGCTTAATGATACGTACATCGGAAGCACTAAGCTTTGAAGCTATTTTTCTTTCGGGAACGTCGTAGTTATTACCCAGGAAGATTTTCCAGCCTTCCCAGGCATCTTTGTAATACTGGTCGGGTCGGGCTGGCAGGTTTGCTGGACGCTTATGCCAGGTTCGGTATTCAATGGAATTCTTAATACCTTTTTGCTTGCATAATTTTGATGCTTCAGTATAGCTGAGGTAGTTGCTTTTAATATATCCTGCTGGTTTTCCGAAGAAATCGGGCCAACCTTTCCACACGTTCTTTTTCTTAAAATACTCGTCGGGTTTACGGGGGAAATTCTTTGGCAGATACTCTTTACTTCGTTTATAGGCATCGAATTTGCGCGAAGAGATGACTCCTTTCGGTACAAGATATTCCTGCACCCAGGTTTTGGCTAATTTGTATGACCATCTGATAACGTTATCGTACGAATCGATTTTCATATATATGTTGGATTTAGGTTTTAATTCAACAATCTGTTTTCAGAAAAGAGTTATTTGTCACTAACGGACGTGCTGGTAGCTTTTAAAATAACAAAATTAAAATATTAGTTTTTTTGACCAATTGATGATCGTTATAATAACTCTTTTTTAATCAACTTATTGTAAATCAAATATAATAAAAGGATTTCATCTTTGAAACTAATTTCTTCAATATAAACGATATAATTTACTAGCCTTTATTTTAATGAGTTTTCAACAATACCTTACTCTCCTTATTATAATCAGTATATTTGTTTGCTATGAAAGGCAGAACCGATTTTATAGTATCGGCATTAAAATACCGTCCCGATACATTCGACACGGTAGTTGGTCAGAGAAGCACAACGGCAACACTGAAGAATGCAATTCATAACAGACATTTAGCCCAGGCATATTTGTTTTGCGGTCCACGTGGAATAGGAAAAACAACCTGTGCCCGAATTTTCGCCAAAACCATCAACTGCAGTAATTTATCGGACAATGTTGAAGCATGCAATACATGCGAATCGTGCCAATCGTTTAATAGCGATCGGTCATATAATATTCATGAACTTGATGCTGCATCGAATAATTCGGTTGAAGATATTCGGTTATTAATTGAAAAAGTAAGAATTCCTCCTCAGATAGGTAACTATAGTGTTTATATTATCGATGAGGTTCATATGCTTTCACAATCGGCATTCAACGCCTTTCTGAAAACACTTGAAGAACCGCCCAGGCATGCCATTTTTATAATGGCTACAACAGAGAAGCATAAAATACTACCTACCATTCTTTCCCGATGTCAGATTTTTGATTTCAATCGTATTAAAATTCCTGAAATAGTTACCTACCTTGAGTCGATTGCCAGCAAGGAGAAAATCAAATTTGAAGCTAATGCACTCAATATTATAGCGCAAAAAGCCGATGGGGCCATGCGCGATGCATTATCTATTTTTGATCAGATAGCCAGCTTTACCGAAAATAATATTACTTACCAGAAGGTTATCGAAAGCCTCAATATTCTTGATTATGAATATTATTTCAAGTTAACCGATCATTTCCTGAATAGTGAGGTTTCAGAGACCCTGTTGATTTTCGATGAAATTCTGGTCAGGGGATTCGATACCAATAACTTTATTAACGGATTAAGCCGGCATTTTCGCGATCTGCTCATGTGTAAGGCTGAGAAAACCCGGCAATTACTGGAAGTTGGTGATACTATTAAAGATCGATATGCAGCACAAGCTGATAAGTGTTCCGACGAATTCCTTTTTTCGTGTCTCGAAATAACCAATGCTTGTGATCTCAGTTTGCGTTCGAGTAAAAATCAACGGCTACATACAGAAATAACCCTAATAAAACTATGTAATCAGATTAAAAAAAAAAGTAGGGTAGAGGCCGATGAAATTCTAATTCTTTCTGATTCACGGAAAGAATATCCAAAACAAAATACAGAGAATTCAAAAAAAGAAAAGTTAGTTGAACAACCTTCCCTTCAGCCTGAAAATAAAACAGATGTAAAAAAGCATATATCACCTGTCAGGTCCGATATACCTTCAATTAAACAAGCCATTGATACGATTGATCATATAGGGGCAGAGCAATTGGAAGAAAAGACGATAGAAGAATCTGAGAATCGCAATGCTCTTTCAGACAATGGAATCGAAACGGAATCAGAGATTCAGTCCCTCTCCCTCAACGAACTTGAGACCATATGGCAATCAGCTATCGAAGGATTGAAGAAAGAATCATCTCGGATGTTCAATGTCTTAAAAAATCAGAATTTGCTCCTCAGCGAAGATGGAAATCGGGTGACTTTATCTTTCAAAAACAGGGCACTTGTAGCAGAATTTAAAAGTAGTTTTAAAGCCGATCTGCTTTCATATATCAGGGATGAATCGGGTAATTCAGCTTTTGAGATTCAGGAAGAAGTAGTTAATGAAGAAGATACATCAAATTCTGCCCGGTATTATACCGATATGGATAAGCTAAAATATATGATTGAAAAAAATCCTGCTCTAAAGAAACTTAAAAACGATTTCAACCTTGATATCGAATAAAAACCTTTCCGACCTCAGCTGCGAATTGGAACTCAATGTTGTTTTACCTACCTTTGCTGACCTTTTAAAATCATCATATAATATAGTGTTAAGATATTTTTATGAAAGGGGAAAAGATTACCATTCAAAACGGAAAGCTACATGTTCCCGATTCACCCATAATTCCATTTATTGAAGGCGATGGTACAGGTCCTGATATATGGGCTGCCTCGGTAAGGGTATTTAATAGTGCTGTTGAAAAAGCGTATAAGGGCAAAAAACGAATTTGCTGGGAAGAAGTATTAGCCGGTGAAAAATCATATAATAAAAGTGGTGAATGGCTTCCGCAGGAGACACTGGATACCATTTCGGAATACCTGGTGGCTATAAAAGGGCCATTGACAACCCCCGTAGGCGGAGGTATACGATCGCTAAACGTGGCATTGCGACAGATGCTCGACCTCTATGTATGCCTGCGACCAATTCGATATTATCAGGGAGTTCCCTCTCCGGTTAAAGATCCATCGAAAACCGATATGGTTATTTTCCGTGAGAATTCAGAAGATATCTATGCAGGAATAGAATGGATGAACGAGACAACAGAGGTTAATAATGTAATCCGATTCCTCCAAGAAGAAATGGGTGTTAAAAAGATACGATTTCCCGAATCGACCTCTATTGGAATTAAGCCGGTTTCAAAAGAAGGAACCGAACGCCTGGTTAGAGCGGCAATTAAATATGCAATTAAACATAATTTACCTTCGGTCACCTTTGTGCATAAAGGAAATATCATGAAATTCACCGAAGGAGCTTTTCGCGATTGGGGATATGCACTGGCTAAAAAAGAATTTGGAGCGGTTGAACTTGACAAAGGTCCCTGGTGTACGATAAAAAACCAAAGTACAGGGAAAACCATTGTTATCAAAGATGTAATAGCCGATGCTTTTTTGCAGCAAATTTTAACTCGACCTGCCGAATATTCCGTAATTGCAACCATGAATCTGAATGGTGATTATATTTCCGATGCGCTTGCAGCAATTGTCGGGGGAATTGGTATTGCTCCTGGTGCCAATATTAATTACGAAAGCGGACATGCAATTTTTGAAGCCACGCATGGCACCGCTCCCAAATATGCTGGGCAGGATAAAGTAAACCCGGGTTCGTTAATACTATCGGGAGTTATGATGCTCGACTACCTGGGCTGGCAGGAAGCAGCCAACCTGATTATTAAAGGCTTGCAGACTGCAATAGTTAAAAAACATGTAACATACGATTTCGAGCGATTGATGACTGGCGCAACTTTACTGAAATGTTCCGAATTTGGCGATGAGATTATAGCAAATATGTGAGAATAGCAATTGTCGACAATTCGTAAACAATTCGTTAAATAAAGTGTTACTTGAATAAATAAATAAGCTATGTTAAAGAAAAAAGTTGAAGATATACTTAATGCCCAAATTGAAAAAGAGGGATATTCATCGAGCTTATACCTGGCCATGGCTAGCTGGGCAGAAACTAATGGTTATAATGGAATAGCACAGTGGTTATATGCCCAATCCGATGAAGAAAGGATGCACATGTTGCGAATTGTGAAATATGTGAACGAAAGAGGCGGACATGCTATAATACCCTCGTTTAAGAAGGCTTCTGAAGACCAGAAAGGTATTGTCGATATGTTTCATGCTGTTCTTGAGCACGAACAATATATCACCAAATCCATAAATGATATTGTTGCAGTTACACTCGAGGAGAAAGATTTCACTACTCACAATTGGATACAGTGGTTTGTTAGTGAACAGATTGAAGAAGAAGCCCAGGTTACTGAAATACTGGATAAGCTTAAATTACTGGATGGCTCCAATATGTATCAGTTCGACCGCGATATCATGAGTTTACGAAGCAACGATGACAGCGAAACAAAAGAGTAGGTCAATGTAGCTTTGGTTGCGAACCGTTTATATTAATTACGTTTTTCTGATTACTTTTCGATATTGTATTTATCTGCTATCGTTTAATTTTTAATTACATGATAGGATAAGACGCTATTTGTATAGAATTAATCTCGCTATCTTATTAGAATCATGAAGCAATTGTCATATTCAATACTCTCCTGATAAATAATTTTCGGCTTTCAGAATAATTCCATTAATTTTGTTACACTTCAATAATTTCAGAAATGAGCACGCTGGTTAACATAATAAGTAAACTCTTCGGTAGTAAATCGGAACGCGATATTAAAGATATAATGCCTGTTGTAGAGACAATTAAAGCAGCTTACGAAAAATTGCAAAATCTTTCAAACGATCAACTTAGGGCTAAAACAAATGAACTCAGAACGTTTACCAGGGATTATATTGCTGAAGAAGAGAAACAGATAAACGACTTAAGGAAGAAAGCCGAACTGGAGGTTGAGGATATGGTGAAGAAGGAGGAAATGTTTTCTGAGATTGATAACTTAGAAAAAACGATAGATGAAAAGATTGAGAAAGGTTTAAATGAAATTCTTCCCGATGCATTTGCTATTGTAACGGAAACAGCACGACGCTTTAAAGAAAATGAATACCTCGAAGCTGAAGCTACGGATTTCGATAAAAACCTTGCTGCAACTCGCGATAGTATAGAAATCAAGGGGAACAAAGTGCGGTATTATAATAAATGGATGGCTGGTGGTAATGAAATCACCTGGGATATGGTTCACTACGATGTTCAATTAATAGGTGGTGTTGTTTTACACCAGGGAAAGATCGCCGAAATGGCGACAGGTGAAGGTAAAACGCTTGTGGCCACCCTGCCTGTATTTTTAAACGCCCTCGCAGGAAGAGGAGTCCATATTGTTACGGTAAACGACTACCTAGCAAAGCGCGACTCGGAATGGATGGGTACAATATTTGAATTTCACGGATTATCAGTTGATTGTATCGATAAGCACGAACCCAATTCTGCAGACCGACGGAAAGCATACCAAGCCGATGTTACCTATGGTACGAATAATGAATTCGGATTCGATTATCTGCGCGATAATATGGCTGGAAACATACTCGATC
>CAYMQP010000275.1:0-5627 GCA_964392505.1 uncultured Bacteroidales bacterium | reverse complement strand
ATTCCAGCATATTTTACAGCATCATTTTGAATAGAGTCCAGTTTAAGTAAGATTTCGTCTTCATTTAAATCATTGCTTTTAAACCAGTGTGTGATCAGGATATCCAGTGAATCCAGGAACTTTTGTTCCTTAACAGAGAGGGTATTAATGGTATCGGTCGAGGTGGGGTTTGATTTAGCCACAGACGGGATATAAATAAGAAACAGGGGAATAAATAAAACCGTAATGAATTCAGTTTTGAGTTTTATACAGTTTTTACCGGGAGTTTTTATCATGTGGGTATAGGTACTATTCGTTTTAAGGTGAAAGTATCTCTTTTTATTATTTATTAATATAATAGCGTCTTAAGAAAACTCTTAATAGTTCGTCATTGCAATCCCGATTTCGATGTTTTGGAATCGAAATCGGGAGTGGCAATCTTTTTTATTCAATAATTAACAGGTTTTAGATACTATTAGAAATCAGCCAGATTACCACGTCGTCCCAATCTTTCGATCGGGACTCCCTGTCTGTCGGTCAGACAGGCTTGTAATGACGGGAAGACAGGCTTTCTTTCAACTGTTATATATGCGCAAAGAATAGAAATTATTCACATGGGGGAATTTCCATAATAAGTTTCCCTTTCTTTATTTTTTTGCATCCTGCAACAGGTCTGGTATGCCCTTCTAAACATGTTACAAGTGCTTTGTTCGTTATTCTCGGGTTATTTGAAATAATCTGTGCAGCCTGTTGTGTTACCAGGGGTGTGGAAAACGAGGTTCCTTTAATAGGATCTTCACCCATAGTAAAATTTCCTTGTGCTGCTATACCAACAGATTCATATCCATAGTTTGAATATATTGTAAGCCTCCTGGACCCTGATTTTGGGATTGCAGCTACTGATATAATATTCTCCATTTGAAATTCCTCCGCATAAAATCCGGAGGGAAAGTGAAGACAACTGTCGGTATTTATATTATCATTCCCTGCAGAAGCAAATAAAGTTATATTCGTCTGTTGTGTTTTCTCAAGAAATTCTAATAATAATGAGTCGTTGCTTCCTATATTGCTCTTGTAGTATCCCCAGCTCATATTGATCAGCTTTGCCCCGTTATTTTTAGCATACTCAATAGCACATAAAGCATTAAACAGCGAGCCTACTCCTTTTTCATCAAATATCTTCAGGTCCATTAGCTGAACATCTACATTCTCACCAATATTATCTACAATACGTTTACTGACTTCTGTTCCATGCGCATTCATCCTTATAGGAATATCAAAACCGGTATGGGTAACAAAATCATAACCGTTTACATCGGTTTTAAAACAACTTGTTTTATAATTCGGATTAACCCATAGCCTGTTTTTGAGTAATTTATCCTTTTTATTGATTCCTCCATCGATTATAGCTACCACGATACCCTCTTCTTTAGATGAAGAATCAACAGTGTCAACAAGAATGACTGATGGAACAAGATCCAAAACTATCATAAGATTTGGGAATTTTCCTTCATGTTCGAGATCATCTTCAGCAACTTTATGCACTTCTTCCTGTCCCATATCTGGAGGAAATTCCAGCATAACAATATTAAGTCCACAACCACAACTATCATAAGTAATACCTGGATACTGATTCTGAATTGTACTAAGAATATCCCGGATAGAATCGTTTGTATAGGTCGAATCAAACTGTACTATAAGCTGATGGGGAATTGTATCAGCAGCTAGGTCTTTACATTTGCTAACATGCCTTAAGCAACAACTGTTAACGCCCAGAAAACAGGCAATAATAGCAATAATAACTAGGATTGGTTTCGTTTTCATTTGTTGGGTTATTAATAAGGTTAATATGAATTAATTATCTTGGTAGAGTTCATATTTAGTTGTACCTGCTATTGGGAAGTTTAGGAATGGACGAATTAATCACCTTTGAATCTGCCTATTGAAAAAATTACCTCTCTCTAATCCGATCCGAACTCTAAAAGTAATAAAAAATATCGTACACTGAACCTCTATGTAACTTTAAAACTCTAAAGTTCAAAATCTTGATTAAATTTGGTGTCCCGATGGATATCGGGAGGGTGTTTTCGTGTTTTGGTGGCAAAATGATATAATTCTGATTTATGCATTATAGACGGGATTTCAATCACACCAAAATTCCCAAGTGTACGATCCAACGTTTTAACAGACTTTGACCCTAAAAATATAATAACATATACTGATTAGATCAGGCCTTCATGTTACACATAATAGAAAGGGAACACTACTCGGACAAAATGCTGATTGAGAACATTCTCAAAGGAGGCATTGCACGCGACCAGGCATTAAAATACCTGTTGATCCGAAGCAGTTATCCCTCAACTATTAAGAGTATTATTATGGAAGGTGGAGGCGATTCCGGTAATGCAGAAAGGATTGTTGAGGATTGTATCATTCTTTTCGACAGGAAGGTACGGCGTTTTGAGCTGGACAGAAATCTATCGCTTACTCAATTCTTTACCGAAGAAGCTAAGCACTTATGGACAGAGCAATTAATGACTGATAAAGATACAAGGGACTGGGTCATAGAACGTATCCATGCCGACAGGAAACTGGAGCGCCAGATAGGAATAGCTATTCGCAAACAAAGCGGAAAACACGAAGATGCCGAAGACTGTTACCAGAACGGGATTATCCTGTTGAATTCAAATCTGCAGGAAGGGAAGTACAGGGGGGGTGCCATAAAGGGCTATTTTTACAAGCTCTGCTTTAATATCTGGCGCAATGAGCTTAAAAAACATAAACCCGATCCGTTGGAATATGAATCTGAGCAAAGTCCGGCTACTTTCGATGATCCCCAGCATATACTTGAACGCAAGGAACAATCGGATATACTCCGTAGACTATTTCGCAACCTCGATGCATCGTGCCGGAAAATAATCCGGTTAAAATACTTTATCATCGATCAGCTTTCGATGGAGGAGATTGCAAGGGAAATGGGGCTTAAAAATGCTCAGAATGCCGCCAATGCACTTTCGAAGTGCAGAAAAAAATTATGGGAACTGGTTCAAAAACATAAAGTTGCTGTTTTATGATAGAGCGATATGAAAATCTTATAGAAGCCTATATCAAACAGGCAATGAATGCGGAAGAACGAGGCAGGTTTAAGGAAGAAATCAGGAATAATCCGGAACTTCAACAGCTTGTTGAGGAATACAAACTGAGTATGGATGCAATTGATCTGGAGGAAGAGGAGGCACTCAGAGCTAAGTTTACAGGATGGAAGCAGGGCAGGAAACAGCAACAGAAACGGTTATATACTATTGTCGTTTCAGCGGCAGCTGCTTGCGTGGCCATATTAGCCGGAATATATTTTCTCGTTCGCCCGGTACCTGAAACAAATATTTCAATTGCCTTCAGCGCTTATACATTACCCGATACTCCGGGTAGTACCATGGGTACAATGGATGAAAAATGGTCGGCCGGTGAAAGTGCTTATAAATCCGGATCATTCAAAAAAGCTATTAAGGAATGGGAAGCAATAGAAGAAAAAACTCCGGAGGTATATTACTACCTGGCCCATTGTTATTTCAATACACGGGAATTCGATAGGGCGATTACACTGTTTCAGGAATTATCGTCTGGTACGAGCGTTTATAGTTTTTCATCTGACTGGTACCTGGCATTGGCATATCTTGCATCTGGTATTACCGGTGAATCCATGAAAAAAATTGATATGATCCTGGAAAATAAAAACCATCCCTATTATAACAATGCGCAAAAGTTAAGGGCAAAAATTAAAGTATAGGTGCGAAAAGAATTGTAGAATTTAAGAATGATTTCAACAATATCTTCGTATAACAGAGCGTCAACTTAATTACCTCCAAAAGCAACAATAGTATTAAAACAACAATTGCTCGCAGATAAAGCTCAGAGTATTTCGCTGAGTTGCGCTATTCATTTCAGAGTAAAAAAAATACTACGAAAATCTGCGTTAACATCTGCGTAACTCTGCGAGAAATTTAGCTGTATGCCAAATAATGCATATTTTATCTGCAATTCACATAATATCCGGATTTCATTTTAGTTCTGACTTAGCAGTCATTTCTTCTGTTACGACTTTAATTCTCCTAATCAATTCAAAAAAAAATTATCCGCACAGGTTATATCCGCTTGCGGTATTACACAATTAAGTAATTGGATTATAAAATACTGGGTTTTAATAATAAGGTTCAATTCTTGGTGTTTTCGAAATATTTTGGAGCTCCCGCCTGACTCGTCGGGCAGATTAGTGGCAAAAAAAAATAAAACACCAAAAATCACTAAAGAAAGTGATTCAAATAGCCGAATTATATTGAACTCACATTAAGTACAAAGTTTATGATACCCCGTTAATGCCAACCGGCGATTATAGAAAAAGTAATACGATTAAGTGCAATTTTAAAATCTGAATCGTTGGGGTTTTTATGTTTCTTTTGATTCTGAAAGGGCTGCTATATAGCAGCCTTTTTATATTTTTATCTTCATCCCGGAAATTTTCCTTTAATCATAAAAAATTCCCCCCAACAGGTTATATCCCTTTTCGGTATTACACGAATAGGTAGTTATCGAAAATATCCAACAGTGTTATGAGTCTTTAACTTTTATTACATACTGGTACAATATAATAACTGAGATAAGACTCGTTACCGGCAGGATAGTAATATGAATCCTTAAAAATTAAATGTATGAACAAATTTTATTTAATTCTGATTTTCGTCGCGTTACATACCGGGATATTGTGGTCCCAGTCTGTATCGCAATCTGTTGTATCTACCAACGGAGATTATCTAACTACAGGTTCGGCACAACTTTCCTTTACGTTAGGAGAACCTGTTACTGAAACCATCAGAAACAGCAGTTGTGTGTTGAGCCAGGGATTCCAGCAGGTATTCATTTCTGTAATTCCTGATCCTGATAATGTAAACAACTTTCAGTCTACAGTTGAACTATCGGTATTCCCGAATCCAACCGACTATATGCTTCATATTAAAATTGAAGACGGATTTGATGAAGGAATATCAGCAATCCTGTTCAGTCTGGAAGGTAAAAAGATCGGGGAATTTAATCTGGAAGAAGATTTGAACAGCATCGATATGCAGGATTTGCCTGCCGGTATATACCTGCTTAAAATAGTTAATCATAACCAATTTGTACAATCATTTAAAGTTTATAAACACAAATCAAAACGTTAAAGTCATGAAAAAGCCAATCTACATGTTAATTCAGATACTGCTGGGAGTATTTTTCTCAGCTGCGATCTTAGCTCAGGCTCCCGATGCATTCAAATACCAGGCTGTGGTAAGAGATGCTTCGGGCGACCTGGTTACTAATCAGAATGTTTCGTTTGAAATTAAGATCCACCAGGGCAGTTCTTCGGGTACGGTGGTTTACAGCGAAACGCACAGTGCTACAACTAATGCTTATGGGATGGTATTCTTAGAAATTGGTAATGGTGTTCCGTCGGGCAGCCTTTCCTCCGTTAACTGGTCTTCCTCTGAATATTTTATGGAAGTTTCAGTTGATCTGACCGGAGGTTCCAGTTATAATAGTTTAGGCAGCGCACAGATGCTCTCTGTTCCGTATGCGCTGCATGCTAAATCCACTGAAAATGTGAATGATGCCGATGC
>CAYMQP010000274.1:5195-5638 GCA_964392505.1 uncultured Bacteroidales bacterium | reverse complement strand
TTTCGATGAAGCTGAAAACCGATTACATACAATTAAGGCTATAATGATAGCAACTCTTGTTGGGTAATTTTAATATTATTGAGTGTCAATTTCTTCGGCTAAAATTATTTTTTGCGGAATTAATTTATTAACTTGTTTTACGATATTAATTTCAAATTTACCGATATGACAATCTACGTGGGCAATATCAATTATTCTCTCGGTGAAGAGGAGATCAAAAAGATTTTTGAAGTGATCGGAAAGGTTGAAGCTATTAAGATCATTCGCGACAAGCGAACTGGAAAATCAAAGGGTTTCGGCTTTTTAGATATGCCTAACAAGAAGGAAGCTATGGAAGCCATTAAGACTCTTGATGGAAAAACGGTTGCAGGAAGAAATCTTAGAGTGCTGCGTGCACACACTAACAAGGTCAGGTTAGTTACCGCTGCATTACAGGATTAACC
>CAYMQP010000274.1:0-5185 GCA_964392505.1 uncultured Bacteroidales bacterium | reverse complement strand
ACCTGGTATTGCATTTCTCATGCCCTCTGTTTGTCAGGGCTCATCTCTGACAGTCACGTAAAGTTGAAAATTCTGAGTAGCAATTACAGTAGGCATGTCGTTAAAATCTTCGTTTATGTAAAAGGCTGTGCCACATCCAAGCTGTACAGCCTTTTCTGATAGAATATTCTCACGATGTTCTGGAGAATTTATCCACCCTTCAAGCAAAACTTCCCCCAAACTCAGATAAGTATGGGATTTAATTGGTTCGCCAGCTTGTTTATAGCGAAATACACCTTTATCACCAGGATAGACAGGTTTTCCTGCAGTATATTGCAGGACAAATGTTTCCATAATATTTTCAGCCAGGAAGGGATTAAGAATACCAACATAACGAGCACGATCATTTGGAGTCCTTAACTTCTTCGATTTGTGATTGATATGATCGAAAAAACTGAATTCAACCATGCTGTTAGAGTGAATAGTCGAGCTTTCTTCGAGTTTCTTATTATACGTGAGTATATTAAGTTTCTTTTTCTCTCGTATCTCATTTGTCATATAGAAAAGTACGGCATTTAACCTGGAATTATCAGGATTGTAAATATCAATTGTTTCCAGAAAAGGTTCTGCTTTGCGAAAGTTGTTCAACGTGTAAGAATAATAATCATCCTGACTGTTAACTAAGTTCAGATTGATCAGAAATAGTAGCAATAATGAAATTCTGTGAATCATGATGCCTAATTCTTGAAACTCAGAATAATTTCCCGAACAAAGTATACTGTAATAATCGATGAAGTAACCAGTTTCATCAATATCCCTGTCAGGAAACCTACAAATGATCCAAAAGCTGCTCTCATAGCCTTATTCGTATCTTTACCTGCAATTTTCTCACCAATAAGGGCACCAATAAAGGGTCCTCCAAGTATGGTGATGATCCCGAAAGGACCAAAGGCTGGAAGGAAAAATAAACCTGCAATAAGTCCTATTATTGTTCCCCATGTACCATATTTCGTTCCGCCAAATTTTTTTGTTCCCCATGCTGGTACTATATAATCAAGAATTTGTACAATTATAGCCAAAACGCCAAGAAATATTAGATTTCCTATACTTAGATTTCCAAACCTGGTAAATTGTAAAATAAGAATTCCAATGAAACTCAGAGGAGGCCCAGGTAATATAGGCAGTATACAACCGAATATACCTGCTATGATTAGTATTAAGGATAATATTAATAATAAATAATCAAGCATTATTATTGCCAGAAGAGCCAGCTTATTTAAACCAAGGATACAAAGTCTTTTAAAAACTTCAATAATGTTTTATCAGTTACGCAGTAATAGCAATATTAATGATGAATGTTCCTGCAAAAGCAATGATCGCATATAATTCAGGAAAAACCGCTAATACCATGGTTTTACCAAATACGTCGTAACCAGAACCTATTGCGGCAATCCCGTTTGCACAAACCTGTCCTTGTCTGATTGCCGACATCAAACCAACAAAACCAAGAGCCAGTCCGGCAGTTAAAATTGCCATACCTTGCCATAACTGCATTCCTGCAATAAAATCAGTCGTAAGAGTGCCATTAATAACAAAAAATCCTGCAAATCCATACAATCCCTGTGTCCCTGGAAGAGCTGATAGTAACATATAACTACCAAAAGCTTCATCATTTTTCTTAAGTGAACCAATAGTTGCATTACCTCCCAATGAAACTCCAATTGCACTTCCAATACCTGCTAATGCAATCATTAAGGTTAGGCCTGCATAAGCTAAAAATACTGCTGTCGTCATAATTTAAATATTTATTTAATTAATTATATTTTTTAAAAGGTTTATATTCTTTACCGCCACCGGAAAATCCGGCATTTTTGTAAAACTCAACAAAAGTCAGACGTACTGGATGCACGAATGAACCCAATGCTGCCATCATAAAGTTTAATGTATGCCCAAATAATAAAAGAACTATAAATAAGAGTTGACTTAAAACTGGTATGCCTCCCAGTAATTGTGAAGCCAGGTCATTAAAAACAAAACCCAGTATAGCACTTGACAGACCCAGTGCAAATAAACGGATATATGACAATGAATCTCCCAGTAATCCGGATAATGTACTGTAAATATCATATAATCCACCTCCAAAACTTGCAAAGATATTTTTTGGATTATTAAAACCTAAAATCAGGATTGATCCTACTGCAAGTAACATGACTACATAAGGTTTAACAATTATTTCAGGATTATATATTTTATTTATATATCCGATGATACTGAAACCAATAATTAATGTGATCCAACCAACAGTTGGTAATGAATATAAAAATCCCTTTTGCCGGATTATATTAAATACCTTGACAAACATTCCAAAAACGATTTGTATCAATCCAAGTACCAAAGCAAAATAGAACATGCTTTGCGAGTTTAGCATCAGGTACCTGAATGACTGAATAATTGAAATATCAGAATTGGCACTTTTAATTATCAAACCCTTATAAGTATTGAAAAGTTCTTTATTATCAAGTAATTTTTCAACTGAACGAATGAATGCATCGTGTTTTTCAATTGTGACACCTTTAAGCTCTGTTAGCTTAATAATGACTGAATCCGGTACATTTGATTCATGCAGAAACATAATGGAGTTATTATCCAGTGTATAACCGGTATCCAGTAAATTCATCCCAAAGAAAGTACCTGATATCATTCCAAATAAAACTGTTGCTATACCAAGGTATTGTCCTAATGAAATTAATGGTCGTATTTTCTTTTTTGCTTTGAATTTGAATAATGTTAGTCCGATAACCATTAAAAGGCCATAACCTGCATCTCCAAGACAAAAACCGAAGAAAAGCATAAAGAAGGGAGCAAAAAACGGAGTAAGGTCCAGTTCTGTATATTTTGGCAACATGAAAAGATCACCAATAGGTTCAAATAATTTAGGGAATTTCTTATTCTTTAATAAAATAGGGGGTTTATCTTCCTCTTTCGGATCCTCGGCAATATAATACTGCCGCGATTCTTCCAGAAATGATATCAGTTGTTCTTCTTTATCTTTAGGGATCCATCCTTCGAGTAACATTAGTCTTTCCTCTGCATGTTTCTCAGTATTTAATATTACATTATTGAAATCGATCTCTTCAGATAACTTATATATAGATTCTTCAAGCAGTGTAAGATATTGTTTTGAATATGTATCAAATATCTTTTTTGTTTCATCAATTGCCCCTTCGATCGCCTGTTTAGCCTTTTTAAGTTCGGAAAGGGATCCTTGTGGTAATTTCAGTTCTTCAGCATCAATATTTATTTCTTCATTACCTTCCTGAATAACGATAAAGTATTTTTGCCCTGCAGCTTCACTGATTTCTGCTATATTGTAATTTCCTTTCCAGTTGGGATTAAATCGTTTGGGTGAACAGGTAAAAAAATGAACATGAAGATCTTTTTCCTTAAGTTTTTCTAGATTTTCCCAAGAAAAATTTCCCCACGGTTCCATTGCATTGATCTCTTTTTGTAAAGCCAGAAGTTTTTGGTGATTCTCTTCAAGGTCATGCTGGAATTTTTTTAATTCTTCAAGTATTTTTAAACCGTCATTTTCATTGGATTTTAAAAACTCGTTTTCAGGATTTAGTCTCTTTAAAAATTTAATAGCAGTTTTAAGTTCACTAACAATCCTGTATTTTTTGCGTAATTCTTCATCTTCAATCTCTCCTGTTTCTTTTTCAATGATATGTAGTACTCCCAGTTCCTGGATTCTTTTTAGAAACTCAGTATATTCCTGGTGAAAGATCAGGAAAGAATATTTCTTCATTGGAGCAATCATTGTGTCAACTCCATTTGTTGCTGTCTTGTTTTTACTATCTTTTGTGCTGATTTTGAAAGATTCTCTTCATCTTCAAGAAATCTTTTAATCTTTCGTATAGCATCTTCATATCCCGGGATCTGTACTTTTTCAAAAAGATTTACCTTTTGAGTGGTTTTCTTTCTCGCATAATCCAGTAATTCCATTTTACTATTGAAAAAGTCTCTTTCCATCGCTATGTTCGCAAGTTCTTTTAATATGGATATTCCGTCAAGATACCATTTTGGTTTATTGAAAATACTGAATCTTTTTGTTTCGAATTCAATGCTCCCAAAAATTGGAGTTCGCACTCCTGCAATCTTTTTAATGTCGATATGTACATCTTTAATCTTCAGAAGATCCTTTTCAAATTCTCCCCATAGTTCCACGAACTTATCATAAGATTTCATTTTTTCCTTAAGCTCTCTGTCAAACCGGTTCATTTCATCTTTTGCTTTTTTCACCTCAATTCTTAAAGCAGATTCTTTGTTCTTTATTGTAGGTAAAGCACGCACACGAATCTTCAGATGCTTTTCCTGAGCCTGTAATGATGTTTTATTATATTGGAATTTTATCGCCATTTATTGTAAACTTTAACTAAGAACTTAGAACCAGGAATTATTTAATTTGCCGGCCAGTATTTATCTACCAGTTCTTTTTTGATGCCCACCTCTTCCGATTTAAAATGTTTATTGAATAATTCCCATCCTGTGTTTAACATTTCATTTATATCGATATTCACATCTATTGCTAAAAGCTTTAATGAATAATCTTTGGCAAAGTTTAGACTTCTTTCATCATAATCTGTAAGGTCAAAGCCGTTTTCCAGCTTTGTTTTTGCATTTGCAGCGTCAGCAAACAAGCGTACTGCTGTATTCATCACCTGTGGATGATCTTCTCTAGTTTTCTTGCCAATCACAAGTTGTTTCAATCGAGAAAGGCTTCTGAACGGGTCAACGATTACTTTTCCTATATCGGTATCTTTTCTAAGGAACAATTGACCTTCGGTTATATAACCTGTATTATCAGGGATTGCATGAGTAATATCACCACCTGATAAGGTAGTTACTGCTATAATTGTAATTGATCCACCTTCAGGAAATTGCACAGCTTTTTCATAGATCTTTGCCAAGTCGCTGTATAATGAGCCAGGCATGCTGTCTTTCGAAGGTATCTGGTCCATTCGGTTTGAAACTATGCTCAATGCGTCGGCAAACAGTGTCATATCGGTGAGTAATACCAGAACAGTTTCGTTTTTATCGACAGCAAAGTACTCAGCAGCTGTCAGAGCCATATCGGGTACCAACAATCGTTCAACAGGCGGATTATCGGTTGTGTTTACGAAACTGATAATACGATCAAGTGCTCCTG
>CAYMQP010000273.1:0-5651 GCA_964392505.1 uncultured Bacteroidales bacterium | reverse complement strand
GTTATAAAGGAAAGGTCCTTACCATCAGCTTTAATAATAAGGCGATTGGGCGTTAATTTTATTTTTGCCGCATCTCCCGCCGTATTAATAATTTGTGATAGTACTTCCTGACCATCGGTACGCCCGATGGCTTTTAATGTTCCCGGAACATAAGCAAGTCGCCACATTACATGCAGATCGTCTCCTTCCTTACGCTTAACTCCTTTCGATTCACTATTTAAAAATAATTCTACCTCTTCACAATTAAAATAGGCCCAAACATCGATTGTATCACCATCTTTCCAGTTCCAGTGAGGAAATATATGCAGAACCGGTTCGTTTGTCCATTCGCTTTTATACATGTAGTAACTATCTTTCGGGAAACCAGCCAGGTCGATAATACCAAAGTACGAACTCCGTGAAGGCCACCAGTAAGGTGTTGGTTCTCCCAAGTAATCAAAACCAGTCCATATAAACATACCTGACAGGTAATCATGTTTCTTAATCACTTTCCATGTTTCTTCATGGGTCGATCCCCAGGGTGCACTTACATTATCGTAAGCCGAAACCGTATTGTCGGGATTTCCATGGGTAAAAGGAATGTCCCATCGAACGGGCCATCGCCTGATACTATCCGATGGTATATCATAGTGCCCTCGCGTAGCAAGTGCCGACGTCGTTTCAGTTGCTATAAATTTCTGCCCGGGAAAAATTTCAGGAAAACACTCGTATTCGCGGTGAGCGTAATTATAACCAATCAGATCGACCACCATAGGCTTTGTAAGATTATTCTTGAGACTTGGTGGATTGTTGGCGGTTGTTATCAGGCGTGTTGCATCGATTGATTTTGCAAATCGATAAAGTCCCTGAACCATTTCAATTCCCGAAGTATCCCATTGCTCAAGAATCTCATTCCCAATACTCCAGATAAAAATGCTGGGGTGATTACGATCGCGCAGCATGAAATCACGCAGATCCTGCTTATGCCAATCATCCCAAAAGCGTCCATAATCGTATGTTGTTTTGCTCTTCTTCCACATATCAAATGCTTCATCTATAACTATAAACCCCATCCGATCGCAAAGATCTAATAGTTCAGGAGCTGGAGGATTATGTGCCGTACGAATGGCATTACATCCCATAGCCTTTAGTATCTCAAGCTGCCGCTCCAAAGCCCTTTCGTTTATGGCTGCCCCCAAACAACCCAGATCGTGATGGTTGCATACCCCCTTAATTTTAACTTGTTTCCCGTTCAGCAGAAATCCTTTATTTGAGTCGAATTCGAAAAATCGGATCCCGAAACTTGTGGTTAAATCATCCTCCAGCGATTTCATTCCATCAATCTTCGATAGTAGCGTATAAAGAGTCGGTTCTTTAACTGACCATAGATCGGGATTACGAACAATAATGCTATGTGTAATCTCGATTGAAACAGATGCCTTAACAAGGGTATCTGTTGAAGCTGATGCTACTTTGTGCCCTTTGGGATCAATAATATAGTTAAGAAGTGTTATACTTTCATCTTTATCAGAGGCATTTTTAATCTTAGTCGTAATCTCAACTGTTGCTGATTTTTTGGTTACCTCAGGAGTTTTTATAAATATACCCCAATGATCGATATGCAGCTTTCCCGTTTTAACAAGCCAAACATTTCGGTAAATTCCGGAACCTGAGTACCAGCGCGAATTAGGTTGCATGGAATTATCTACCTTAACCGCAATGATATTGATGCTATCGCCGTAGTTCAAGTAAGGTGTTAAATCATAACGGAACGATATATAACCATAAGGTCTTCTTCCCAATAAATGTCCATTAATCCATACCCGACTATCCATATAAACTCCGTCAAAATCGATAAAAACCATTTTATCCTGTTCTGTTTCATTGATGAAAAACGATTTACGATACCACCCAATTCCTCCAGGTAAAGCACCACCACCTGGTGTTGCAGGATTATCCATCCTAAATTCACCTTCTATGCTCCAGTCGTGAGGTAAGTTGATATCACGCCATGCTGAATCATTTAATGCCGGATCTTGACCATTTAAGATATCACCGAGGTGGAATTTCCAATTATCTTTAAAATCAGTTCGGCTTCGCGGTGATTCAACAGTGCATGAAATTAGCACCAATATGCTAACTGACAATTCGAACAAGCCTGCTTGTAGTTTTCTCATAATGCAAAGTTTTCAATTCGATATTAAAAATATGGCAATTCTATTTATTACAAAATAGCCTTTTGTTAAGTTATTGTAATTACTATGTTCAGAGATATGATACACTCGTACGATTTCTGTATAAATTTACTTAACTATTAAAGACGATTAATGCAACAAAATATAATACATGGCGAAATAATCAGTTTACGGGGTTGTATTCCTACCGATTATGAAAAAGTGTATCAATGGCTTTTTTTTTTCGGAAACACCTGAATTTCGTAATGAAATTAGTCAACACCACTAGGGTAAAATTCCGACGATCGAAGAATTTCGTAAAGATTATCCGAATTATTTTTTTAATGGTTCAGCACGAGACAAGGGAAGAAGTTACATTATACTTAATAACACTTTTAAAGAGGAAATCGGACATCTATCTTAAACAAGTTTCCATTTACTACCCGGAATTAGTGAATTCGATATCTGGTTAAACTCAGTTAAATAAATGCTAAAAGGATATGGCCTTGAAGCGATCCAACTTTTAAGGAATCATCTTTTTAGTAATGGTTATCATACCATAATTATGCGTCCCTCAAAACGAAATACCAAAGCAATCAAAGCTATTAAGAAAGCTGGTTTTTGTAGAATTCGAACGGATTATGCGGATTTTTATAAAGCAGAATTTGTCGAACTCTATGGAGCTGGTGACTGGGGAAATGACATGGATGAATTTATGGTATGTAAAAAAACGACTAGATTAGTCAGCACTTCTAATAAAAAAAAAATTTAAGATTGTTCATAGCAATATTATGCGCAGAATTATTTATTTTTAAAATAACTAACATAATAATACTTTAATTTTTAATTAGTTCAACATGGCCGAAAGTAATAACCCTAAACAAACCGATTCACCAGATGAAAAGTCTTCTCCAACATCAATAAAATCGACTAATACGGGTGCTGCAGGACCAAGAAAAACCCCTGCAAGAAGACAAACAACTCGAAAACGCACCACAGGAAGAGGAACTACTGCTGCGCAAAGAACAAGATCATCGGGTTCAGCTGGTACAACTAGAGGACGTACTACAGTAAAAAGGAGTGGAGCAAAATCCAGTACTGCTTCAAAAACAGTCAGTAGTACAAAAACTGCAGAAAGCAAAGTAGAAGCTAAACCCGCAACAGGTGTAAAAAAAACTATTGTATCAACAGCAGAAATAACTAAACCTGACGTTAAGTCAACAACCACTGAATCTAAGAAAAAAACAACTTCCAATAAAAAAGAAGCTGTAAAAAAAGCTAAGAAGAAAGTTGTATCGAAGAAAAAAATTAAACAATCGAAGGCAAAAGTAGCCAAACTGGAAAAAGATTTAAAAAAGGCTAAAAAGAAGAAAGCAGGTAAAAAGAAGGTTAAAAAGTTAAAACAAAAGCTTTCTAAAGCCTTTAAAAAATTAAAAGCCCGTAAAAAAAAGGTCAAGAAAGCATCAGGTAAAGCAAAAAGATAGACATCCTTATAACAAAAAAGGCATCATTAACTGATGCCTTCTTTGTTTATATCTTCTATCCCAGATAAGTCTTCAGTAATTTACTTTTTGCGCGTTGTCGCAAATGTTTTATCGCTTTCTCTTTAATCTGCCGCGTCCTTTCACGCGAAATCCCTATTGAGTCGCCTATTTCCTCGAGTGACATTTGCTTACATCCAATACCATAGAACCTGCGAATTACTTTGCTTTCTTTATCGGGAAGCGTATTCAGAGTTCTTTCTATCTCAAGTTTCAATGATTCTTCCATAAGAAATCCATCTGTATCCGGTGAATCGGGATTACTTAAAACATCCAATAAGCTGTTATCTTCCCCGTCTTGAAAAGGTGCATCAACTGAAAGATGCCTGCCCTGAAGTTCGAGAGTACTGGCAATTTTATCTTCAGGTAAATCAAGCATTTCAGCAACCTCATCGGGTGATGGTTCCCGTTCATGCTCCTGTTCAAGCTGCGTAAATGCACGATTAATTTTATTTAGTGCACCAATTTTATTCAGTGGTAACCTCACAATTCGCGATTGTTCAGCCAAGGCCTGAAGAATGCATTGACGAATCCACCAGACTGCATACGAGATAAACTTGAATCCTTTTGTTTCATCGAATTTCTTGGCTGCTTTAATTAACCCAAGGTTTCCTTCATTAATTAAATCGGGAAGACTTAATCCCTGATGCTGGTATTGTTTTGCTACTGATACAACAAACCTTAAATTAGCTTTAGTAAGCTTCTCCAACGCCTCCTGATCACCCATCTTGATACGCTTGGCCAGTTCAACCTCCTCTTCCGGTGTTATCAGTTCTTCTTTACCAATGTCATGGAGGTATTTTTCAAGCGAATCACTGTTTCTGTTAGTAATTGATTTTGTAATCTTTAACTGCCTCATATTAACCCTTTATATACAATTTGAATAATTCCAACCATTTAAACAAATCTATAGGAACAATGTTTAAAAAAAAGTACTAAAGTCAGTCATACAACGCCAAAAAACAAATAAATCGTATAAAAGTTTTGTGCTTTTAACTTTTATTAAGATTAAGTTCTCAATATCAGCTAATTAAACCAAGAATAAATTTAAAAAAAAATTTTCATAGTGCAAAATGTTAAAAATCTTTAGGTTTGCACCTTCTATTTCAATTATAATATGAAATCGGACGGAAACCTGAAAGTATATCTTGCTTTAATTCTTGCCATGATTTTTTGGGGGTTGAGTTTTATCTGGTATAAACAGGCATTCCAGTCCTTTCGTCCAACAACTGTAATTCTATTTCGTTTGTTTATCTCAGCTCCTTTTCTGCTAATATCAGCTATGCTCCTGCGTCGTTTAAAGTGGCCGATGATAAAGGATCTTAAGTATTTTATTGCTTTGGCTTTTTTTGAACCTTTCCTTTATTTTATCGGTGAAAGTTATGGTTTACTCTATGTTTCTTCAACTCTGGCTTCAATAATAATTGCAACTATTCCATTAATCACACCTTTTGCGGGTTATTATTTCTATAAGGAACGACTTTCAACAAGGAATTACCTTGGTATACTCGTTTCTTTTTTTGGCGTTCTTTTAGTTGTATATGTCGATAGTAAAGCTGGAGAGGCCCCATGGTTTGGCATCTTACTTATCGTAATGGCAGTTTTTTCAACCATTGGTTTTACTGTGATAATCAAGCGTCTTTCGGGCCATTATAATGCTTTATCAATTGTTTGGTTTCAAAACCTGATTGGTGGTATTTACTTTATTCCTCTTTTTTTGCTAACCGAAGTTAAAAGTATAGTATGGTCGACACTCACTATTAAAGACTTTATTCCTGTACTATATCTGGCCGTATTCGCTTCCTCATTTGCATTTATTTTGTTTATACAGGGAGTGAAAAAACTTGGTATCACCAAATCGGTAATTTTTACGAATTTCATTCCGATTGTTACTGCAATATTCGCCGTAATCATACTTAATGAAAAACTGCCCTGGTTGAAAATTACAGGTATACTG
>CAYMQP010000272.1:2493-5660 GCA_964392505.1 uncultured Bacteroidales bacterium | reverse complement strand
TTTTAATACAATATTTATTTTCTTTTATTCTGTAAAAAATATAAACTTTATATATTTATTAAATTTTAATATGAAATACTTTTCAAATTATGTTTAAATCGCTCACCAATTTATTTTATTATTTATATTTTTATAATAATATTTACTTTAAATAAATGCCTCCTTAGCTCAGTGGTAGAGCAGCTCACTCGTAATGAGCAGGTCGCGGGTTCAACTCCCGTGGGAGGCTCTTATTTATAGAGTTTTCCGGAAAATCTTATAATCTGAATTCCCTGGAAAGATTCAATGAAATACCATATTTTGTTGCTATCTGTGTTCCATTAAAGTACCTGTATACAGGCAAATCAACCATTAAGGAAACATTCAGCTTTTCTTTAATAAAGAGATTCAATTGGGGTGAAAAATAAAAAATATTGCTACCTGTCGATTCGATTCTTCCGTTTATTGAATAGTCTTTTTTACGTAATTCATTCCTTAATTGAAAAATAACGGTCCAGTCACCTTTAAGCCATGGAAACATCAAATGCTTTGAATAATAAAGCGATGAGAATATCGATGTGCCAAGCTTGTATTCTTTTTTGTTTTCAGAATTTATATCCACCCTGCATGTAGCGAAATATCTGCTACCCGAAAGAGGATTTTCCTTGACCGTAAACACCTGTAGTAATATACCAAGCGCACCTGTTGAAGGCTGTAGCTCTACAGGTAATTCGACACCATCCTTTATGATGAACTTTTTAGAAAAGGGAATTTTTGCTCCAAAACCTGTTGAGAGAAAAAAACGTTTTTCATTATTCTTTATCAGACCATATTTTGCCGATAATACAGCGCTGGAAAAACCGTTTCCTCTCAAGATGTATGGAGGATCCAGATTATATTTATATGTCTTATTAATATAATAACCGATATCTGTCTCAAGGGTCAATCTATTAATCAGACCATATGCAATAATATTACCAATATAGTTATAGTTGGCATTATATATCAGGTTGAGATCAGAACGCTCATTTCCTTCATAATACTGATTGCCATAGTTATATCTGTAAAAAGAAATTACCCGCAAAGATCTTTTATCAAGTACAAGAAGATTTTCGGTTCCTCCAACAGGATTCGCAGAGCACATACATTGTGCTGCAGTATCTGTATATACTACTGCTGTGAAAAGAATAATGAATATGAACCTATTTAACAAAGATCGATACCTCCTTTGATTTAGAATCATTGTATCCGTCTGTAACGATACATGTTACAGTATTTTTACCTGCACTGCATGAACAGTTAACAACATAATTGATTTCATTTCCTGACCCCAGAATACTTCCGGCTGTGGCTGACCATGAAAAAGTCAGATTAAAACCAGTAGCCATGGCAGTTATTTTTGCAGTCTCACCTTTTGAGATAGTATCTCTATCAGCTGACAGAGAATAAAATACCAGGGAATCAACACCATCATTATTATTATGTATTCCCTGATGATCCTGAGTTTCACAACAGTTAAAAAACCACAATAATACCAACAGACCTGATATTCCTTTCATTCCTACATCTATTTTACTTAATAACGTTACCCCTGATCCTTAATTCTGTCATACCCTTTGCATTATTCGTATATACAATAATCGTCTTGTTGAATGCACCTTTTGTTCTGGTTATGAAAAAAAAATCCACATGCTAAGGCTCCAAAAATAATAATTCCAACTGTAATTATCAAAGCTCGAATATAGTATGTAACTTGATTATCGGAGCTACGGACTTTGTGAGGCTGTAGAAAAAGTAGAAAAAATGAACCGCAAAGGTCGCAAAGAGTTTAATGCTACGACCGCAAAGAACTGTAATACAAGAATATAACTTTGCGTACTTTGCGTCTGCTTTGTGTTCTCTGCGGTTAGAATTGACTTTTTCTACAACCCAGGGTGAGACCCTCCTTCGCTGAAGCTACGGAGGGTGAGAGCGGGAAACCGCTGACGATGAAACCTTCGGTTTCATGTCAGGGCAGGTGGGGATCGAATGCTGACGCGTAAGCGGTCAGCACCCTGACCCCTGACGCTCATATTCATTCGGTCAGGGCGTCAGTGGCCCCCGACCCTCAGCTTGGGAAGCATAAAAAGCTTATTTTTATCTGTATTCATCCTCTGTCAAAATCTCTCTAAAGATACTGATTTTCAACAGAATTGTTAATAACTTCATTTATATTTGTTGTCATTAATTTTCATTAATAATCTAACTTTGTATGCAAATCGTATGTACATTATCCGCTAAAAAGATGAAAACTGAGACGAAAAAAGACTTGTCACCACTATTCACAAAATCTATCGAAAATATTTTCATAAGTGCCATTCTTGATACAAGGCGACTTAAACAAAATGGATGTTATCCGGTTAAGATAAGAATTACTTTCAATCGAAAACAGGTTTATTACAATTCTTATGATGTTACCGAAGATGACTTTGATAAATTACATGGAATAGTGAAAGGGAAAAATCTTGTTAAGACTAGAAACCTTATTCAGGCGCAATTTGAACGCATTACAGACACTATTGAGGACTTAGTAAAGCATGAGGGTTTTTCATTTAAAGGATTGCATACAAGGCTCAGCAAAGGCGTAAAAGACAGTATTCTTTCTGCATTTGATAACAAAGTGGCGGATTTAACGGAAAAAGGCAAAATCGGGACGGCTATCTGGTATTCGTGCGCAAAGAATAGCATAGAGAAATTCATAAAAAAGGATGTCAAGTTTGTAGATATTACTCCAACATGGTTAGAAAAATATGAGAAGCATCTATTGGATGAGGATAAGCAATATACAACTATTAGTATAAATATGAGAGCGCTTAGAAGTATCATTAATGATGGTCTGGCAAATGGTATAATAACACAAGGTCAATACCCCTTTTCTGTAAAGAACAATGGCAAATACAAAATACCAGAGGGAGCCGGAAGAAAGGTTGCGCTTGACGCAGAACAGCTATTAAAAGTATTCAATCATCCAATTTTACCGGAAAATGAGAAATGGAGGGATTTATGGATTTTCTCTTTTTACTGCAATGGAGTAAATATTAGCGACATGCTTCGTTTTAAGTATGATAATATTCAAGGCAATTTTATTGAATGGTATAGGCAAAAGACAAAAGACAGAGATTCAAAGAAGATTAAGGTAAAAGCTGCAA
>CAYMQP010000272.1:0-2483 GCA_964392505.1 uncultured Bacteroidales bacterium | reverse complement strand
GGGTATGACCCCTACTGATGAAAGGACAACTATCCAGAACGTAACTCATACCATTAACAAGAAGATGAAAGCAATAGGTAAGGCATTGGGTATTGGTAATATAACTACCTATTGTGCAAGGCACTCTTGGGCTTCAATTTCACGACATGGCGGAGTAAGTTTATACGGAATCAGTAAGGGTATGGGACATAAAAACTTAAAGACAACTGAAATTTATCTGGATTCATTATCGGATGATGAAGTTTTAGAGAACGCATCAAAGCTACCACGCCGGAATAATGGTTCATCTATCACTTAATCTTAAAACTATGGAAAAGCGATTAAAGAAATCCGACTGGTCTAAATTAACAGAAAAGTTTGATTTATTGGATGATCTAAGGGATCATTTAACAATAAGCATAACAAAGAATCCATTCACACATAAGGGCTTTACCAATAAAATGGGAACTATACCAGATAAAACCTTTGACTTGGGAGTTAGGAAAGTAGCAAAAGGAGACAACGACCGGAGAGAACTATTTGCCCGGAAGTGGTTAGAATATCAAACTAAATATGATAAGCCAGTAGAATCAGTATTTATCGAATCTGAAATTAAAGAGACAAGCAGGTTAATTGTAAAAGTTGAAGCAGTAAAGAAAATAGATAAAAATGATCTTTATATTGAAGCAAAAGAATATCTGAATTTCTTAAAGCACAAACAGACAGAACATTCCGACTCTGAAGCAGATAGCTATATTCTGAAACATGAATCCGTAATAAACAGACTCTTTGAAGAATATGGAAGTTACTTTATTGGTGAAACTAATGAGGTCTGGAAGCAAAGATGGATTGATGGAAATGATACTTTAATTCCGATTACAATTGATGATTTTAAGAAAGGAAATAATAAACATCTATTACTTACTATTCTGAATGAAGCAGCACCATTTATGAAGGTAGTCAAAATTGAAGATTACATTAAAAGAAGATGGGGACTAAAATCATACCACTCTAATATTTCAAAATATATCAATAATTCATTAAGAGACCCTAAGTTTATAAAACACCCTGAAACAAATAAAATCAAAGAAATATTAAAACCTGAACATCTTTAAAATTCAACTTGCTACAAACTTGCAGTTACTTTTTATTATCTTCTGAAGCTCAATAATATAACTTTTTCTATTCGCTTAATTTCTTGCATTTAACTTGCAGGGAATAGCGATAATTTTACCATTATAAAATGGTTGAATTATGATAACAATTGTACAACTCAATGCGGATGAGTTAAGAGTCGAGCTTAAAAACATTTTCCGGGAGTCAATTGATGAAATCAAGAAACTACCTACTCCCGCTCCTCTGCCGGATAGGTTAACACTAAATGAAGCCTGTGAATTGACCGGGCAATCGAAAAGTCAGGTTTACAAACTGACAATGCAGGGTGAAATTCCTTTCCAAAAATTTGGAAGGAAATTAGTCTTTTCCCGGAAGGCATTACTGCAATGGATAGAAGATAGAACCACTTCTTCTTCCTCAACCGAGGACGAAATTTCCAACAAACTTGCAGCCACAGGACGGAAACGGCTAAAAAAGTAAAAGAGACCTCAGTATAAAGCCAGCAAACATGAGAAAGATAGAAAAAGATGGATATAGTTTGAGCCGACAATGGTTTGATTTCGTCGAAAATAATCCCGGTACGATAACCCCAGCTCATGCTGCATTATGGTTTTGGCTTATTGAACTTAACAACCGCCTTAAATGGGTTAAAGAATTTGGCGTTCCGACAGATCGAACCTTAAAGATGATTGGTACAAAATCTTTCAATACCTACAAAAAAATAATGACTGATCTTATAGAATGGGGATTTGTAAAACAATTATCAAAGTCTAAAAATCAACATACTGCAAATATTTATTCATTAGTCAGGTTTTCAGATTCAGATAATACTGCCACATCAAAATTTAAAGAAGCAGACAAGTTTACTCAATCAATTGCTGCATCAAAATTTGATACCTCAAAGATGAAGCAGACCTATTTACTACATCAAAATTTGACACCTCAGAATGATATAGTAAAACATAATAAACATTGTTAAATAAACATAAAATATATTTGCTAATTTCCTCATTATATCTTAATTTCAATACAATAAAACAAAGTTAAAATAATGGGAAAATGCTTTGCTTATTTAAGAGTAAGTGATCTATCACAAGTTCGAGGAGATGGATTCGCTCGTCAAGAAAAGGCTATCAGAGAGTATGCCAATACTCATAATATGGAAATAGCAGAAGTGTTTAAGGAAAAAGGTATTTCCGGGACAAAGTATGAAAGACCTGAGTTGGCTCGACTCCTCGTCAGTTTAGAGCAGAATCATCATGAAGTAAAAACAGTGATAATTGAAAAGTTAGACAGGTTAGCCAGGGATCTTATGGTACAGGAGGCTATTGTGAAGGACTTTCAAACTAAAGGTTTTGCACTTATTTCTGCCTTGGAAGGTCCAGACC
>CAYMQP010000271.1:0-5673 GCA_964392505.1 uncultured Bacteroidales bacterium | reverse complement strand
TCCGCGCTTATTGTGAGCCATGAACATTTTCTTCCTAAGTTCACGATTATCGGCATATTTCATGAAAGGCATAAAACTCGGATATTGAAGCGTAAATATCCAACCCGATAAATTCCTTTTCTTTGCTTCATCGAAGGCAGCGGTCTTGATACCCTCAGGCAACCCTGCAAGATCCTCATCAGAAGAAATATGGAGAACAAAATCATTGGTTTCAGCCAGCACGTTTTCATTGAACTTTAAGGTTAATAACGCCAATTCACCCGTTATTTTTCGAAATTCAGTTTTTTTGTTTTCCGATAAATTAGCCCCATTGCGAATAAAGTTTTTATAGGTATTTTCAAGTAGCTGGTATTGTTCAGTGGTAAGTTGTTTTTGGTTAGTTTTATCATAAACCGACTTAATTCTTTTAAAAAGCAATGTATCCAGTGTAATATCGTTTTGAAATTCCGTAAGTTTTGGAGCTATTACTTTAGCAGCCTGTTGAAGATTATCATTGGTTTCAGCATAGTTTAGATTAAAAAAAATTCGGGTAATACGAGAAAGTTTTTCGCCAGAATATTCTAAAGCTTCTATGGTATTATAAAAATCAGGCTCATCTTTATTTTCTCTTATTATCCTAATTTGATTCCGCGCTTCACGAAGAGCTTCGTCGATGGCAGGTATAAAATCTTCGTTCCTAATCTTGTGAAACGGAGCTGTTTCGAAGGGAGTATTGAAATTGGCTAGTAATGGATTCATCTATTTATACAATAAATTTCAAAAATACACAAAATGCACTATCAGTTATAATGTACCTTAGGGAAGATTGCAGTTGCCATTACTAACAAGAATACCTGTTAATGGTTCTTTGAAATAGAATTTACTTAGATATATTTGCCTTCATTTTAATTGATTGAGAATATTATTTTCAATATGAAAACTACATCGAGGTTCATTCTTGCTGCCACATCAGGTATTTTACTTTCAACAGGTTGGTATGAATGGGGATCGGGACTTATCTTATTGATTGGTTTTGTACCGCTGCTTTTACTCGAAGATGATCTTACCCGGCAGGGACAGGTAAGGAAAAATACCATCGTATTTCTTTTCACTTCGCTGGCTATTTTAATTTGGAATCTGATAACAACCTGGTGGATCAAGAATGCTTCTATTGCCGGTTTAATTGCTGCTGTTCTGGCTAGCACATTTTTCATGTCTTTTCCGGTGATGATTTATTCGATAATAAAGCGTCATATGGGAAGGAAAATAGGTTATGTAGCCTTTATTCTTTGTTGGTTGGCTTTTGAATTTGCTTATAACCATGGTGAAATTTCGTGGCCATGGCTTACTTTGGGCAACGGTTTTATGTTTTCTCGGAAATTAATTCAATGGTACGAATACACCGGTATCTTTGGTGGTTCACTCTGGGTACTGGTTAGCAATGTTCTGATATATGAAATAATTCGACAAATGCTGGCAGGTAAAAAGCTATTAGGAGAATTGAGGCTTTTAATTCCTCTTACTATAATTGTGATACTTCCTATTTTATTATCGTTGTTTATATATAAAAATTATAAAGAAAAAAACAATCCGCATGAAATTGTGGTTGTTCAACCTAATATTGATCCCTACCTTAAGTTCAACGATTTACCTCCTGTTGAGCAAACAAAAATTCAGATAGGATTAGCCGCCCGATACCTTACACTCCATACCGATTATGTTGTGTGTCCTGAGACTTCTATCGTTGATAATATCTGGATTGGTCAGTTCGATTTTGTTCCCGATCTAAGAATGGTAAAGGAATTTGTGAACAATCATCCACGAATAAATTATGTAGTGGGGATTATGTGCAGGCAGCAATATACTGCCGGCAATAAAACAAGAACAGCCAGTAGGATTGGTAATAGCAATTTATTTTACGATACATTCAACTCGGCAGTTCAATTCGACACCACATCGTATGTGCCTATTTATCATAAATCGAAATTGGTGATCGGCGTAGAAAAAATGCCATACCCACAATATCTTAAATTTTTAAAATCGCTTACTTTACGATTAGGCGGAACTTTTCGCAGTTTGGCAATCCAACCCGAAAGAGAGGTTTTTACTTCTGTTAAGGACGGTACTAAAATTGCTCCCGTAATCTGCTACGAATCGGTTTATGGTGAATTTGTTGGCGATTACATCAAAAAAGGAGCGAATTACATTTTTGTTATAACAAACGATGGCTGGTGGGGAAATACTCCGGGTCATCGGCAACACCATGCTATTTCATCGTTACGAGCCATCGAAACCAGGCGAAGCATTGCCCGCTCGGCCAATACAGGTATTTCGTCGTTTATAAACCAAAAAGGCGATGTAATAATGAGTCTTCCGTATTGGTATCGTGATGCACTTAACGGAAAAATAAATGCGAACGAAAAGATTACCTTTTATGTCAGTCATGGCGATTATATAGGCCGAATTTCTTTCTTTGGTACGTTATTATTATTAGCTGGAATCATAATCATAAAACTTTCCGAAAAGGTTCGGAAATAAAATAGGCAGTATAAAAATAAATAGTTCACTTTCAGGATATAAACGAGAATAAATAAATTTGTTTTTTGCCAGCTTTTTTTCTTACCTGATGCAACTGTGTTAACCATTCGTTGTCATTAGTTACGAAAACCAGGAATAACTTGGAGGTAGCATACCAAAACATACATCGCGATATTATTGAATTGAGCAAAGCAGGTAATCAAGAAGCTCAATTTCAACTTTACAAGCTCTATTCAAAAGCCATGTATAATGTATGTTACCGTATGATGAATAACCAGGCTGAAGCTGAAGATTTATTGCAGGATTCCTTCACCGAAGCATTTATGAAGCTTAATACCTTCAGATACGAATCGGCATTTGGAGCTTGGCTGAAGCGAATTGTAGTGAATAAGTGCATAAATCATCTTAAAAAGCGAAGAGCTCAGCTGGTTTACACAGAAAATATCCCGGAAACCAACCTTGAAAATGAATCGGATATTAATCCGGAGCATCTTGATGTAAAACGCATTTATAATGCTATGGAATTGCTCCCGGAGGGCTATCGTGTTATATTTTCCCTTTATCTTTTAGAGGGTTACGACCACAGCGAAATAGCACAGATTTTAGGGATTACTGAATCGACCTCAAAATCGCAGTTTTCGCGTGCAAAACAGAAAATTAAAGAAATTATAATAAATACCGGGTCATGAAAGACAGATTGGAAGAATTCGTAAAGAGTCATAGTGTAGAATTTGATCTGCACGAACCGAATCCAGAAATCTGGAAAAAAATTGAGAAAAAAATTACTCCTAAACGAAGGATAGGCTGGGTTTACTATCTTTCGCGGGCAGCTATTGTTGTATTTTTGATAGGAGCAACCTTGATAGTTCAACGGATTTGGATTCGAAATGGACATGGTATAGCCAAAAAATCAAAAGAGGTTGAAATAAACATTCCTGAGTTGAAAGAAGCTGAGATGTACTATACAGGGGTGATTAATGCTAAACTCGCGGAAGTAAAACCTCTATTATCGGAATATCCGACACTCGAAGAGGAGCTTGAAACTGATTTGTCTGAATTAGACAGCATTTACAAAGGCCTGAAGAACGATTTAAAGGATAATATAGCCAATCATGAAGTGATTGAAGCTATGATACAGAATTACAGATTGCGTATCTCAATTCTTGAAGATATGTTACAATTCCTTGAATCGCAGGATGAGAATAAAGAAACAAATAATACCGAACAAATATGATTTACAGAACTGTTCTTTGTCTATGGCTTGTACTTTTTTTGTATCCCGGAGGATTACTGGGACAGGTATACTCCGATAAAAAAGTACGAAACTTCAAAGTAACTGAAAAAACTACTGTTGAGGTATCGAACAAATATGGTAAAATCCATGTCGTTACCTGGGATAAAGATAGTGTGCGCTTTGAAGTAGATCTACGTATTAGTGCAAGCAGCTACCAGAAAATGGATAAGTTGCGGAATAACATTGATTTTGAATTTACAGCTACAAAATACTATGTTGTGGCTAAAACAGTATTTACTAGTCCTACCAACCTTATTTCCGATTTTGTGGATGCATTTATTCCATCAAATCCGGTTACCATTAATTACATGGTTTACGTGCCAAAAAAGGTAAGCCTAAAGATAGAGAACAAGTTCGGTGATATATATATGGACGATTTCAATGGAAATCTTGAAATTATCCTTTCAAACGGCGATCTGAAAGCTAATCGTTTATCTGGATCTCCCAAAGTTTTTATAAGTTCGTGTGATGGTACTATTAACAGCATAACCGACGGAAAGGTAATAGTTTCCTATTCCGACTTGCAAATTAAAGAAGCAGGGAAAGTCAATCTTGAAACAAAATCATCGCGTATTACAATTGACAGAGCAGTAAATATCAATATCGATTCAAAACGTGATAAATATGAAATCGAAGCTGCTGATTATATTTCGACAGTGGGCTATTTTTCAACTTACAGTATTGGTAATCTCAGACGAGAACTTCGGTGTAATCTAAAATATGGCGATCTTAAGGTTGGTCAGATTGCCGATGTATTTTCATTTATCAATATTGAATCAGAATATACCGATGTTATTCTATATTTTTATCGTAGAACATCATATAATCTTGATATTACGCATCATAAAGATGTATATATTAATTTGCCTGCCAGTCTTGCCCGTATTGAAACAAAAGTGCTGAATGAAGATGAAAAATTAATGCTAACTTACGGGCGTATTGGAACTACAGCAACCGAGACATCACATAAAGTGAAAATAACAGCAACAAAAAAATGTAATATCAGCCTAATTCACCGCTAAGTGAATAGGGTAATGCAACTATATTTATTCAGACTTGTCATTATGAAAAAAATAAAGTCGATGTTTATGAAAGCTAAATACATTTTCGGACTTATTTTTCTGGGAACTGTAACGTGGTTACTTAATTCATGTGAATTCATCGATTGCCTCGAAGGCAATGGTGTTCTCAGAACAGAACAAAGAATCGTGGCTGAATTCCAGGGTGTGGAGAATGCGACCAGTTTTGATATCGAAATCATGGCCGATAGCGGATATAGTGTCGAAGTAATTGCTGATGAGAATTTGCTTCCCTATATCGAAACTTATGTACGTTCAGGAAATTTAGTCGTTGAAACCAGCTATAATCGTTGTATAAGCAGAAATAATTATGTGCGAATTGAAATCCATGCACCTAGTATTGATTATTTAGAACTTGCGGGATCGGGCGATATGGACATTTATAATGTCGATGGCAATCATCTCGATGTAAAGAATTCGGGATCAGGCGATATAAACCTCAACAATGTATTTCTTACCTCAACACTCAATATCGATCTATATGGTTCGGGTGATATCATTGCATATGGTAAGGCGCACATGGGTAAATACAGTCTTGCTGGTTCGGGAGATATTTTGGCAGACGATTTGCTGGTAGATCTATGTTATGTTACCAGTTCCGGTTCAGGCGATGTGTATTGTTTTGCATATGATTTGCTAAATGTTACAATAAACGGATCGGGCGATGTGCTGTATTCAGGATCTCCTGAGACTGTTGAACTCGACGATAACGGATCGGGTGATTTAATTGAGAGAAATTAATTTCTGGATCGTTCATGAGGTATAAGATTAGCATCTTAGTTC
>CAYMQP010000270.1:0-5722 GCA_964392505.1 uncultured Bacteroidales bacterium | reverse complement strand
TAAATGAAATGCCTGATAACCTTCGGTAGGGGAAAGTAATCCAGGTTACGAACGAATTTGTATTAACTGTAAAAGGAAATACATTATGCGTAAAGGGAATAGTAACGGGAGTCACAGGCAGGCGTGGACCATAACGCAGCTTGCTAACAAAAATGTATTCGCCTACATTTAGTGTTTTTTCCATCGATGAGGTAGGTATGGTATAGGCTTCGAGGAAAAAAATCCGGATAAAAACTGCCAGCAGAATGGCAATAATGAGGGAATCGATAAGTTCGGTAGATAATTTGTGTTTTTCGCCAGGTGGTTTACGTTTCCGCCAGAATCGCCAGTTAACAAGACGGGTAATATGGATATCGGCTATGATCAGTAATCCTCCCAGCAGCCATAAATGGCCCAGCCATAATACCCAAGCAGTATAAAGGCTGGAAAATAAAGCCAGCCTGAAATAACGGTCTTTAATTATTTGTATGAGCTTCGAAATAACGCGTCTGATTTTCATGCGATTTACTGTTCGGCATTCATAAGATCGTTCATTGTATAATAACCTGTTTTATCTTTAATAAACTCGGCAGCCAGCAGGGCGCCGAGCGCAAGTCCTTTTCTGTTCTTTGCAGTATGCTTAATTTCAATTGAATCGTTACTGGAGTCGTACTTTACACAATGGATACCCGTTATTTCATTTTCACGAATAGAATTGATAGCAATGGTGCAGGGTATTTCCCCAGAGCTTAATTTCCATTCATTAACCCGTTCGACTTCATTTATGATACCCTCGGCAAGAGTTATGGCAGTACCCGAAGGGGCATCAAGTTTGTGGATGTGATGTGTTTCCTCGATCGATATTTTATATTCGGGAAATTTATTCATGAATTGGGCAAGTTGTTTGTTTATTGAGAACATAACATTTACGCCAATACTATAATTCGAGGCATAGAAAAAAGTTTTATTGTTTTTCAGGCAGTAATCCAATAATTCCTGGAATTTATCCATCCATCCCGTGGTTCCCGATATAACCGGAATATTAGCATTAAAACATGTCATAATATTTGCATATGCACTTTGAGGAATTGAAAAATCGATGGCAACATCGGCTTGCTTTAAATTATCTGTTGTAAGTTCGTTCGTATTGTGAATATCAATAATTAACACAATTTCATGTTTTCGTTCCAATGCCATTTTTTCGATTTCCCTGCCCATCTTTCCATATCCGAGTAATGCTATTTTCATGAGTTACTTTTTATTAACAAAAATAAAAAAGGGAAGCAACCTAAACCCTGCCTCCCTTACAAATAATGTGAAAATATTTTATTTTACAGTTTTTACAATGGCTTCAAATGCATCGGGGTGGTTCATGGCCAAATCAGCAAGTACTTTGCGGTTGAGCAAAATTCCCTTTTGATTGATCTTTCCCATAAATTCGGAATACGACATTCCATAAGGTCTAATACCAGCATTGATTCGTTGAATCCAAAGCGACCTGAAATTACGCTTTTTGGTTCGCCGGTCGCGATATGCATATTGCAGACCTTTTTCGTAAGCATTTTTAGCAACTGTCCATACATTCTTTCTGGCTCCGAAGTAACCCTTTGTTTCTTTAAGGATTTTTTTTCTTTTTTTTCGCGAAGCAACTGCATTTACTGTGCGTGACATTTTACTTTTTTTATTAATGATTAGCGTCACGCCTGAGGCATGATCTTTCGGCTAATTCATTTCGATTCGACAATAAATATTCCTGAATATCTTATTATTTTAATGCTAGAAGAAATTTTGCATTCTTCTTATCAGTTTTATGAACTGACGTAAAATAGCCTAAATTTCTCTTCCTTTTCTTCGATTTTTTAGTTAGGATATGACTCTTATAGGCGTGCTTTCTCTTTATTTTTCCCGTGCCGGTGAGAGAGTATCTTTTCTTTGCTCCGGCATTCGTCTTCATCTTTGGCATAGTCTATTATTCTTTGTTATATTTTACTTTTTCTTCTTTATAGTTTTTGGAGAAAAAATAATTATCATTCTCTTACCGTCAAGTCTGGGCATCTGTTCTACCTTACCATACTCTTCCAGATCCTGTGCCAGACGCAGAAGAAGTATTTCACCATCTTCTTTATATACTATTGTACGTCCTTTGAAAAAAACGTACGCTTTCACTTTGGCACCATCTTCAAGGAACCTTATGGCATGTTTCAGCTTGAAATTATAATCGTGTTCATCGGTGTGAGGCCCGAATCGTATCTCTTTTACTACTACTTTAATAGATTTGGCTTTGATTTCTTTTTGTTTCTTTTTCTGCTGATAAAGAAACTTCTGATAGTCTATTATCTTACAAACAGGCGGATCGGCATTGGGAGATATCTCTACCAAATCAAGTTCCAGTGCATCGGCAATTCGTAAAGCTTCGTCCAGGCTATATACACCGGGATTTTTAATATTATCCCCAACAATTCTTACCTCCTTTGCTTTTATACCTTCATTAACTGCGAATTGAGGAGGTTGTTCTTTCTGCCTGAAATTCTCACCACCTCTTTTAATGTATGGTCCTGCTATGGTTTGGTCCTCCTAAAATTAGTTAAACAATTAGTTGTTATTCAGCTATTTGTTTTTCAACTTCTTTTAAAATAAAGTTTGAGAATTCCTCCAGAGGCATAGTTCCCTTATCACCTTCACCCTGTTTACGAACTGATACCGTACCCTCATTCATCTCTTTTTCACCCACAATAAGCAAGTAAGGAATCCTCTTTAACTCACTCTCTCTGATCTTTTTACCGATTTTTTCGCTCCTTTTATCAATCAGGGTGCGAATATCGGAATTATTTAGAAAATTTAAAACTTTTTCAGCATAATCGTGGTATTTTTCACCCAAGGGGAGTATAATTACCTGATCGGGAGCCAGCCATAAGGGAAATTTACCGGCTGTATGCTCGATTAGTACGGCAACAAAACGCTCCATCGATCCGAAAGGAGCACGGTGAATCATTACTGGTCGGTGCCGTTGATCATCATTGCCAATATATTCAAGCTCAAAGCGATCGGGGAGATTGTAGTCGACCTGTATAGTTCCTAGTTGCCAGCTGCGTCCCAGGGCATCTTTAACCAGGAAATCCAGTTTTGGACCATAGAAAGCAGCTTCGCCATATTTGATTGTTGTATTCATACCCTTTTCTTCAACCGCTTCAATAATGGCCCGCTCTGCTTTTTCCCAGTTCTCATCGGTGCCTATATATTTTTCCTTATCCTCTTTATCACGAAGTGAAATTTGTGTGGTAAAGTCGGCAAAATCAAGAATTCGAAAGATATATAGAATAATATCGATTACTTTTTTAAATTCATCCTTAAGTTGGTCGGATTGGCAGAAAATATGTGCATCGTCCTGCGTGAATCCACGGACACGTGTTAAACCATGGAGTTCTCCGCTCATTTCATAACGATATACAGTTCCAAATTCTGCCATACGAATGGGTAAATCGCGATAAGAGCGGGGTTTGCTTTTGTATATTTCACAGTGGTGCGGACAATTCATTGGCTTTAATAAATATTCTTCACCTTCTTGCGGAGTTTTAATGGGTCGAAAGGAATCCTGGCCGTATTTAGCAAAGTGTCCCGAGGTAACATATAATTCTTTCTGTCCGATATGGGGAGTCATAACAAGTTCGTAGCCATATTTCTTCTGCACTTTCTTCAGAAAATTTTCCAATTGCTCACGTAGTGCCGCTCCTTTTGGAAGCCACAAAGGTAAGCCCTGACCAACTTTCTGTGAGAAAGTGAATAATTCGAGTTCTTTACCAATTTTTCTATGATCACGCGCTTTTGCCTGTTCGAGAAGTTCGAGATACTCATCGAGCATCTTCTGTTTAGGAAAGGTTATACCATAGATTCGTGTTAATTGTTTTCTTTTTTCATCGCCTCTCCAGTATGCTCCAGCCACATTAAGTAGTTTAATGGCCTTAATAGGCGAAGTAGAAGGTAAATGAGGGCCGCGACATAAATCGGTAAAGTTACCCTGGTTATAAATACTTATTGAGCCGTCTTCCAGTTCATTGATTAGTTCGAGTTTATATTCGTCTCCCTTTTTTTTGAATAGTTCGAATACTTCATCTTTACTGATTTCTTTGCGAACATAAGTATTATCCTGTGCAGCCAATTCCTTCATTTTGTCTTCAATGTGTGGTAAATCGGCATCGGTAATGGTTACACCGTTGCCAGGATCAATGTCGTAATAGAATCCATTATCAATAGCGGGTCCGATACCGAATTTTGTTCCTGGATACAAATTTTCCAACGCTTCCGCCATAAGATGCGCTGATGAATGCCAAAAAGCAAGCTTTCCTTCCTCATCATCGAACTTGTGAAATTTAATGTGGGCATCGGTATTTATTGGTCGTGTAATATCCCATAATTCCTGGTTTACGGTAATTGACAACACTTCCTTGGCAAGCCCATTGCTGATGCTTTTTGCTATATCGAGTCCTGTAACACCTTCATCATATTCTCGTACCGAGTTATCAGGAAATGTAATTTTTATCATTAGTTTTATTGTTTAAACACGCTATGGCAAAGATATAAATTCTGTACTAAGGATAAGAAACCACAGTAGGTTCAAAAAATGATTTTCGTTTAGATTACCTATGATGAAAACAAATTTAAAACTATTAAGTTGTGTACTCTTCTGGACGGTAATGTTTATAAATCCATTGCCTGCTGAAGATTTAACACTTGAGATGATTTATAAACAAGGCTTATTCAGTGTAAATAAAGTAAAGGGTATACGATCGATGCGCGATGGATTACATTATACTGTTCTTGAAAATTCGCATGATATAATTAAATATTCATATGCCACAGGCGAAAATACCGATACCTTATTCTCACTTGCCTGGACTGAGGATTTGCAATTTTCCGAAATATCATCATACAACTTGAGTAAAGACGAAACCATGCTGATTTTTAGTACAGAACAGGAGAAAATATACCGATATTCCTATCAGTCGAGTTACTATGTTTATGATATTACCCGGAACAAAATAATTCCCGTTTATTCACGGGGGAAGCAGTTCCTGGCGGAAATATCACCCGATGGAAGCAAAGTGGCTTTTGTATTTGAGAATAATATTTATATGAAGGATATAAACAAAGACCAAATAGTTCAAATAACACACGATGGATTAAAGAATAATATTATTAACGGAGTTCCCGACTGGTTATACGAAGAAGAATTTGCTTTAAAAACCGGCTATTACTGGTCGCCGGATAGCCGCAAGCTTGCCTACTATCGGTTTGATGAATCGGATGTAAGGGAATACTCCCTTATTTTATACGATTCAATTTATCCTGAGCTGTTTAGCTATAAATACCCCAAGGTAGGTGATAAAAATCCTATTGTAGATATATACGTTTATGATGTTATGAAGGGTGTATCAAAAAAAATGGAATTAGCCGGTGATTCCGATTGTTATATTCCACGAGTAAAGTGGCTACCTACTTCCGATCGTTTATGTATAAAATACCTTAACAGGTTACAGAAAAAGACCGATTTCTATATCGCAGATGTTACGATAGGCACATCTCATGTTTTTTATAGTGAAGAAAACCCCCGGTACATTATAGATTTTGCTGATGATTTTATAACCTTTATTGATTCAGCGAATTCTGCAATTATAATAAGCGAGCAGGATGGTTTTAAGCATTTGTATCACTATAGCATTACCGGTACACTTATAAACCAGGTTAC
>CAYMQP010000269.1:999-5753 GCA_964392505.1 uncultured Bacteroidales bacterium | reverse complement strand
CAATAAACCCATCCTTGTCTGCTACCTGTAACGTGATAAAGGCTAAATCAATTCCATCGGCCCGGATTTCATTGCGATCGGCTGAGGCTATCAGCTGGGCAGGTTTATCTGTGGTTTTAACAATGTCTTCGGCCCATTTTTCTCCGTTCTTATATACTACCACCCTCAATTCACCTGGTTCGTATTTTACATCATCCCATTTTAGACGGTATTCGAATTGTTCCCTTTTCTTTTTTCCAAGCGATTTCCCATTCAGGAACAATTCAGCCTCATCGCCTGAAGTAAATACATGCACCGGAGTAATTTCTCCAACACGCTCAGGCCAGTTCCAATGGGGCAGGATATGTGCCATATGCAAATCCGGGCGCCAGTGAGCCTGATAAATATAAAACCGATCTTTCTTGAATCCTGCAAGGTCAATAATCCCTGAATAGGAGCTACGGCATTCATAGTATGGTGTTGGTTCGCCTATGTAATCCCAGCCTGTCCATACGAATTCACCTGCTACGAAAGGATGTCGTTCAATGGATCCAAACACTTTATCGGGACTGGAGCCAAAGTCGACGGTATTGAGTTCGTAGGAGCTTACATGATGAATTTTCGAGTTACCTCCCCTGCCATCACGTACTATGTCACTGATTTCTTGCGTTACAGGAAACAGGTATATTCCCCGACTGCTTAATGTAGAAGCTGTTTCACTACTAAGAATGACTTTATCAGGAAATTCTTTATGGAATGCATCGTACTGTGGCGTAGTACGGATACAATTTATTCCTTCAAACTCAGCAAATTGGCGTATCCCTTCTCCCTGATAATTCAGGCTGATAATATCCATAACAGTTGGAAACGGCATATAGGGCTTAGCCCAGTTCATAGCACTGGTTGTAAGGCGGGTAGGATCTTCTTCCTTAATTATATTGTGTAGCTGCTCTCCCAATATTGCTCCTTCCTCTCCGGTATATTGTTCTCTAACTTCATTACCATAGCTCCATATGATTACGGAAGGACAGTTATGGTCGCGACGGATAAGAGCTCGTAGGTCTTGTTCGTGCCAATCGGTAAAAATGAGGTGAAAGTCGAGCGGTGTTTTTTTCCTCCCCCATACATCGAAGGCTTCATCCATTACAAGAAAACCCATCCGGTCAGTCAACTCAAGTAATTCGGGGGCTGGAGGATTATGGGCTGTCCGGATTGCATTACAGCCCATCTCACAGAGTATTTCAAGCTGACGCTCAGCTGCACGTGTATTGAATGCCGCACCCAGGGCGCCAAGGTCGTGGTGCTGGTTCACGCCTTTGATTTTAATAAGTTCACCATTGATATAGAGACCAGCGGTTGGATCGAAATGCAGCGAACGAATGCCGAAACGTGTCTCGTATTGATTGATTGGTTTATCGTCCTGCCATAGAGTAGTTTTCGCAACATAGAGATTTGGAGTTTGCGTGGGTGATGGACCCCATAGGCGCGGTTTATCCAGTGTAACGGATCCTTTGGATTTAACTCTATTTCCTGCTGCAGCTGAAATTTCAGGGGTTTCTAAACTGGTCACTGCAGCACCCTTTTTATTACCATTTTCGTCCAAGACAAAGATCTGTGTTACTGTTTTCACTGTTACTTCATTTCTGGAGTCATTATCGATAGTGACTTCCATGTCAATTGTAGCTGAATTGTCGGATGCATCCCGTGTGGTCACATAAGTTCCCCATTGACCCATATGAACCGGAGTAGTCTTGGTTAACCAAACATTGCGGTAGATTCCTCCACCGGGATACCAGCGTGACGATTCGGGAGGATTGTCTAACCGGATCGCTAACTGGTTTTCACCGCCCGGGACAATATAGGGAGTAAGATCAAGACGCCAGGAAGCGTAGCCAAAAGGCCAACCACCAACCAGGTTACCGTTTAACCAAACCATGGCATACGACATGGCACCGTTTATTTCGAGATAGACAGATTTACCTGTATCCGATACCGGAATATCCAGTTTCTTCCGGTACCATGCAACTCCGGGACTTGGCAATCGGCCCATACCTCCACTTACCGGAACATCCCAACCCATGTAAAACGGTCCTTTGATGGCCCAATCGTGAGGTAAATCCACATTTTCCCACAAATTGTCATCGTAATCAGCCTGAACAAACGGGAAATCGCTACCCGGATTTCCTTCGGGGCGAACATATCTTTTAGCGGGGTCTTTAATGAAATTGTTGCCTGTGGGCATTATCCAGGCTTTGAGTGTCTGCTGGATTGACTGCACTTCTTCTGCTCCAGTGGATTCAGCACCGGCTGGTTTGTAATCTCTTTTATCCTGTAATTCCGGACGTACATCATAAATCAGATTGTCCGCATGCATCATAGAATCATACTTATAGAATTTCCAGTCTTTATTGATGGAAATACGTTGCCGGAGCGTATTGCTTGATTCTTTCGTTGTACATTGTACAAACATCATAGCGAAGATTAACAGATAAATGTATACGGAGGTGAAATTTTTCCGTGCTATAATGCTGAATGAATGATATAAATCTGGATTCATAAATGTCTACTATAAATTTAAAAATTATGAACTATTAATTTATTTCAAGTTAGTTCATTTTTAAAAAGATTACCAAGTAAAGCTGAAAGCTGATTAAGCCTTTTAGGATTCTGAATAAAAATACTATGGTAGTAACTTTAAATAATTATCAAATTATGATTAAATAGTTCGGCCTGAGTGTAATTCAAAACATAATCAGATTTTATTCAATTATTATTATATTTATTCCATATTCCGTATCATTCTTTACAACCAGTAAGTATATACCGGATTCGAAATTTAATGTTACATTAATATTTTGTTGCGGCATATCATATAAAATTCTTTTCAATTCCCTTCCTTCAATTGAATAAATAATCAATTCCGTAAATAACTTATCCCAGGAAACTTGTATTTCCGATTGGGCTGGATTCGGAAACACTAAAATTCCTCTTGAAATATCGGTATTAGAAGAATTTATGAGTTGAGGAACCGTGTTTGCAACCATATAATCGCTGAAATCCTGAAGTTTGCCATTATACCGGCTTCGTACATTGCCACCGGAATAGCTAACCCTGATTTCATCGCCATATTGAATATAAGGATAGATTGAAAAGCTAAGCAAATTATTTGAAGTACTTAGCGTCTGAATGGTTACAGGAATATCGTTCAGCGTAATGGTAAAGAATTCTTTTTCTTCCGAAGCATTGAGCATGGGCTTATCAAAAGTGAGATCGATGTATCGGTAGTATGAACCATACATTCTGATAGAAGATGAGATGATAGTTGGAGAATAACCATCAGCGGTATTTTGAATGGGCTCGGATGAAAAAGAGGCCAACAGGCCTCCGTTTAATGCTTCCACACCTGTACCCGAGTAAGTAAGCGAAACCCTGTCTTCATAATAAATCCTGCTTTCGGGAAGGAGAACAATGATAGTAGAGTCATCTTCCAATACTTCCGCTGTATTTATCAGGATATCATCGTTGCTTTCTACCTCTATTGTAAAATCATTGGTATAGGAAGCCGGAGAATTCATATTCTTGCTTAGGTACATCCAAAGCGTATCTCCTTCATGTTTAGTTTCCAATAATTTAATTTTGGGTACTGCCCCGGGTAACTGATTATCGACGGCTTCGTCAATAAATGGCAAAAGACTTATACTAGCGCGATTTGTAATTGTTCCCGGAGTATAGGAAATTGTAATATCGTCGGCAAATGTTACTACAGTTGCCAGGGTAATAATTAACCTGCTGGAATCAGTTTCTGCCAGAGAAATATCTGTAATGGGAATATTTACATCACCATTGACCTCAATACTTAATCCGGAAGGCAAAACAGGTGTCATAACCGGCTGGCTAAGCTTTAATTGTAAGGTGTCATTGTCATTTACACTTGCTGAGACAAACTCAGGGGCGGTTTCAGCAATAAATTGCATCCATTTCAGTTTAAAAAGTCTTCCGCCATTGATACCGGTGAACCGCAGGTAAACATCATGTCTTCCTTGTACAGAGTCGACTGATGCTGTAAAAGTCTCGAAAGTGTTCCAATCGCCCGTGTTTGTTATTTCGCAGTCAGACACTTTTGTTCCGGTACCAATAGAATCGAGCCATACTTCAACCGTGCCACCGGAACCTGCACTGGAAGCAATTATTTCGATAGTCTTTGGGATCTTTAAATACTCATCATTTCCAAATTCGACACCTGCATATAGGATCCAATCGCCATTATGAATACTATCCAGCTGATAAATACCCTCTGTTTTTGTGGTACGCCATGTACCATATTGATTGGCAGGACATTCAGCCAGTATCGGCGAGTAAGCATCGCGATAAATATACAGATCGAAATAAGCGGCATTTCCACCCTGAACATAAAGTCCCTGCCGGGTTCCTGTAAATGTCGAAAAATCGGAATAAGAATCGATTTCCGATATGTTAAAGCTTTCACCGACTTGTATCCAATCGACGCCGTTCCTGCTGAAATATCCGATTATAATGTGGTTTACCCTCATGATCTTTAACCATAGGGCATTACCTAAGATGTTATCGGTCTCATATCTTGTGCCACTGAAACTGAAGACTATTACCTTATGGCTGAACTCATTTATAGAACTACATAATTTCAAAAATATAGTTTCGTCACCCCGCATAATTCTTAGGCCGGCTTGGTCATTCGTCGATTGCGGATCGAATTCAAGACGGGTTATCAGCGAGTAATTATGTTCCCCGTCATTCTT
>CAYMQP010000269.1:0-989 GCA_964392505.1 uncultured Bacteroidales bacterium | reverse complement strand
CCTTAACCATCCGGGCCTATCGGTAAGCGACCAGGTATCATTAGCGGTATAACCCAAAAACGACCATTCGGGATTTAACTGAGCCGAAGTAAAAAAATCTGATTTCGGAACCATCCACGGAATACCATTACCGGGAAGAGCGGGTACAGCGAATGGTCGATTAGAGGGGTAATCAGCTTCAGGCTTTGAATCCTCATCATATCGAACCTGGTTTAACAGTCCCTGTCGTCCCTGTCCTATCCATTCGCCCTTGGCATATAATGGATGGATTACCCAATGTGTGCTGTCATCAAGCATCACTGCCGGTGAAGCATGATTTGGACTTGTGAAAAGGGCACCGGGTTTCAATGGGTCGTCTTCATCGAAAAAGTCACCCAGCATTTCCCACGATTCTTCATCATCGGTAAGGGTAAGGCTTCTCATCACTTTTTGCCCTCCTCCCAGATCGCGGGCAAATGAATAATAATAATAACCTTTAAATTTCCACATTACCGGTCCCTCGGCCCATGAATAAGGATATCCTTCAGACTCCGGATTTAACCAATCCAGATTATAGACCACTCCCGTAGGTTGTCCGTCATTACCCAATTCAACAATTCCGTTATTTGGTTGGCCGTTTTTAACTACCAGGTCCCATTTATTATCGTCGACAATAAAAATAGAATTATCGTATCCCAATGGGTAAGGTAACTCCGGAGGATTATTTACTATTACTGGATCTGACCAAGGCCCTGCCGGATCATTTGCTGTCACAAAACGCATGGCACCTGCACGTGAAAAGAAATGCCAGTATTGACCATTATAATACACCATTTGACCACCCCAGCAGCCCCCGCCGGGATTATCACCGTAATTTGACCATGATGCTTTTACAGGTTGGGAAATAGCTTCCCAATGAACCAGATCGGTTGAGTGAAAAATAACTGGTGTCACATTAAAAGATGACCCGGTTGTATAAAAATCATTCCCAATCCGGGTTAGTGTGGCAT
>CAYMQP010000268.1:2688-5753 GCA_964392505.1 uncultured Bacteroidales bacterium | reverse complement strand
GGCACAAGCCGTATTATTCCTCTCGGGAATACAGCATTATGCCGAAACTCCATCAGGAATGGCTACTGTTCCCGAATATGTCAAAGTGATGATGAAAGAGATCCCTGTTATATGGGATGAAACTCGTTTCATCGATGGTTACCCCGGTAAGTATGTAGTAATAGCACGAAGAACCGGTAAAACCTGGTATGTAGCCGGAATTAATGCTGAAAAATCTGAGAAAGAGATTACCCTACCCCTTTCATTCATTGATGCTCATAAAGGAATCCTAATCAGCGAAGGTGAAACACTCCGCAGTTTTTCTAAAAAAGAAATCGATATTGACTCAGATCAAAACATATCACTCATTCTGAAATCAAATGGTGGTTTTGTGCTAAAAGTTGTCCAATGAGACTTTTATAAAAATTATTTCATATGAAATATCCGGTTTTTATATCTGTATTTATAATCCTGTTTAGCAGCTGTAAATCTGGAAATGAAAAACAAGCTGAATATATTCTATGGTACAATTCACCAGCTGAAGAATGGACCGACGCCCTTGCGGTGGGGAATGGTAGAATTGGTGGGATGTTGTTTGGAAATCCCGTAATAGAGCGACTACAGGTTAATGAAGAATCGCTGTGGGGAGGTTCGAAAGTACCAAACGATAATCCGGGAGCACTGGAACATTTACCTGAAATACGACAATTAATTCTCGATAGAAAAATTCCTAAAGCATTTGAACTGGCTGAGAAATATATAGCCGGAATACCTGGTAAACTTCGCTCCTACCAGGTACTCGGGGATATCTACTTTCATTATATCGACACGGCTGTCGATTTTAATGGCTACCGGCGTGAACTTAATCTGAACACCGGTATTTTAAAAGTAACTTATTCTCGCAATGGGAAATTGGTCGAATGTGAACTCTTTGCTTCCTCGCCCGATGATGTTATGGTATTGCATATGCAGTCATCAGAAGCCGGACCACTTGATATGGAAATCACCATGAAACGTCTGCAGGATGCTGTTTTTTCGGTTGAAGATAAAGCAGTTGTTATGCGGGGTCAGGTAATTGATAGCGACGATCCGGCTCTCGGACCGGGAGGAGCTCATATGAAATTCTTTTCAAAATTAGTTCCGGTAAAATTCGACGGTACTATAACATCGAAAGGTGATACCTTAATACTCTCAGGTGGAAAAGAAGTTACTTTTCTTTTTGATGCGGCCACAGATTATAGCATTAAAGAATTAAATTTTGACCGGAATATCGATCCTGAAAAAAAGTGTAACAATGCACTTAAGAAAGCGGCTGTTAAATCATATAAATCACTCAAATCAACACACCTTGCCGAGCATACAGCTATATTTAACCGGGTAACATTTAACTTAGCAAATGACGTGGCTCTCGATACACTGCCCACTGATCAAAGACTGGAACGTTTTAAAACCGGAGCTGATGATCCAGGATTAATTACAACCTATTTCCAATATGGAAGGTATCTTCTGATGGGCTGTTCATGCCGGCCTGCCCAACTACCTTCGAACCTGCAGGGTATCTGGAACGAGCATTGGTGGGCACCCTGGGGCTCTGATTACCATGTCAATATTAATCTTCAAATGAATTATTGGCCTGCTGAAGTTTGTAATTTATCAGAAACGGTTGATCCTTTAATCGACTTTATTGAAGAAATAACCATACCCGGTGCTGTAACGGCTAAAAAGGTCTATGGCGCCAAAGGCTGGACAATTCATCATACTACGGACGTTTTCGGCAAAACTTCTGTTATCGATGGCGTTTACTGGGGTATGTTTCCGTTAGGAGGTGCCTGGATGACATTACCGATCTGGAGACATTTTGAATATTCAAACGATACGGTATACTTGCGCGAAAGAGCATATCCAATGATGAAGGGTACCGCAGAATTCATCCGTACCTTCCTTTTCAAAGACGATAATAGTTGCCTTGTAACAGCCCCCACTTACTCTCCTGAAAATAGTTATATCGATCCTGTTTCAGGTAAAGAATTTAAACTTACTTATGCTCCTACGATGGATATCCAGATTATCACAGAGGTCTTAAAGAATACCCAAAAAGCTGCTGCGATATTAAAGACCGATAAAGAATTAAGCGATTCCCTGCAACAAGTTCTGGATAATTTGCCCCCAGTACGTGTCGGTTCCAACGGTACTATTATGGAATGGATAAAAGATTATAAAGAATTTGAACCGGGCCACCGCCATATTTCACATCTATTTGGGTTGCACCCTGGAACACAAATAACTCCCGAAACCCCTGAATTATTTGAAGCTGCCCGCAAAACCCTTGAACGGCGACTAAAATATGGTGGCGGGCATACCGGCTGGAGCCGTGCATGGATTATTAACTTTTATGCCCGGCTATTCGATGGAGAGGAGTGTTATAAGCATCTCCGGCTTCTATTGGAAAAATCAACATTACCTAATCTTTTCGATACCCATCCTCCTTTTCAGATTGATGGTAATTTTGGCGGAACCGCAGGTATTGCCGAAATGCTTCTTCAGAGCCATAACGGAGAAGTGCGAATACTTCCTGCTCTTCCACAGGCATGGCCTGAGGGAAAAATCACCGGATTAAAAGCCCGGGGAAATTTTATTGCAGATATAGAATGGAAGGAAGGAAGACTATCGAAGTTGAAAATAACATCAGTTGATGGAGCTCCGCTTTTGTTGGCTTATAATGGTATGAAGATAGAATTAGATACAGAAGTTAATGAAGTGTTGTTTTTTGATGAGCAATTGAATCGTGTCAAATAATTACGCGCTTGAGCTTTACAGGTTTTATTTTTATTTAATCAATTGAATCAGTTCGGTTAGTCGGTTGGTTTCCCGTATGGCATCTTTTTCGCTGGTATATATGCCCAGTGTAATTTTCTTCTGTGTTCCGCCTTCGATTAGGTAAACTCTGTAATCATCGACAGATATGGAACTTTGACGATTGCTTCGACTATAGGTATAATATTTACCCTTACAATGTTTAAAACGTATTTCATCACCCTTCTTAAATGCTTTATAGGAACCTATCGGGATGAAACCAAAAAATTTAA
>CAYMQP010000268.1:0-2678 GCA_964392505.1 uncultured Bacteroidales bacterium | reverse complement strand
CTGTTTCTCTTTATCGTCTATAAAAACAAGGGCGTAGGAAAATGCCATAATGCCACCAATAATAATTAAAGGGATTGCTGTAAATGTAAAATATGTCGCAATAACTCCGAAAATCATCAGGATGTATCCTGAAAAAGTTGCAGAAGGTCCTACCAATTTACCCAGATAATTCTTTGTAATCATAGTTAAATAAAGATATATTAAAACCTGCTTTAAGGTACTATTTTATAATTATAATTCGATAACAACTTACCTCATAGTTTAAACGAATAAATAAATAAAAAAGGCTGCTCCTTGAGAGCAACCTTAATATTCCCACCTTGGTATAACATGCTAATACTTATTTCCAATGCCCGTGATGATGTCCATGAGGACCTCTTCGTTCATTAATAAACTTCTCAAATTTCTCCTGCTGTTCTTCTGTAAGGATTTTTTTAATTTCCTCGTCCATTTTTTTACGAGATTCAATTCGGGCTTCACGTTCTCCGACACAATCGTTACGGTATTTTTCTGAAATGGATTTCATTTCCTCCATATGTGCATAATGGAGTTCAAGAATATCTGCTTTTTGTTTATCGCTCAAGGAGAGTATATCAGACAAATCCTCCACCATGAGTTGCAGATGACAGGAGTCAGGTCCAAACCTATGGCCATAACCAGGTCCGTGTTCGCGACCCTTCATACCATACCCCGATTGTGCTTTGGCTGTATAAGTTGCCAAAGAACCTGCAAGAACAAACATCAAACTTAATTTTACTATTGTTTTCATACGCGCTAAATTTTTAATCATAATACATTTTCTGAAATAAAATTAAGATCGAAAAATGAGGATGAAAAAAAGAATCAACAAACCGGGTGATTTTCTCAGCAGACATTATAATTTATGTTGTAACCAGATACTTTGGTAAGATATCGTTTCTCACAAAAAGTGCTTATCGATATATTCCTGGAATTTTTCTTTGTATAAATCGCCTATAGGTATATAAACATCCTTGTCGAAAATGATCCGACTGCGTTCAATGGTAGTAATGTGATTCAGATTGACAATAAATGAACGGTGTACCCGCATAAAGCTATTAATGGGGAGTTTTTCTTCGAGCGATTTCATGCTCATTAACGACATAACTGGTTTCCCCGTCGTGATATAAATGCGGACGTATTCGCGCATGCCTTCAATATATTTGATATCGGCCAACCGGATACGCACTATCTTATACTCCGATTTAACAAAGAGGTATTCCTCATCTCCCCCTCCAGAGTTCGAAGCTTTTGCTTGAGTTTCAAAATAGTTCAGGGCTTTATGTGCTGCTTTTAAAAAATCGTTGTAACCAATAGGTTTGAGCAAATAATCGAGTGCATCAACTTTAAATCCTTCAATGGCAAATTCGCTGTAAGCTGTGGTGAAAATAACCTCAGGCCGTTCTTCAAGCGATTTAATAAACTCCATCCCACTTAAACCTGGCATGTTAATATCGACAAACATTAAATCGACCTGATGTTGTGTAAGAACTTCCATGGCATCAAATGCGCTTGAACATTCTCCTACCAGTTCCATGAAGGGTGTTTGCCTTATAAAATCTGCCATCTGTTTTAGTGCCAGAGGTTCATCGTCGATCGTAATACACTTGATTTTCATTCTATCGGAATAATTAAATCGATTTCAAATTCATCTTCACGATCAAACACATTCAAACTATAATTTGACTTAAAAAGCAAATCGAGCCTTTTGCGGGTATTTTCAATTCCAATTCCTCCTGTTTCATCAGCATTTTTTGATTCAGTAGTTTTAGAGTTGTGTACGCTGAAATGTAATTTACTATCGGTTACCTCGAGGAGAATATAAATAAATGATTTTCCCTTAGGTCGTATACCGTATTTAAAAGCATTTTCGATAAATGCAATAAAAAGAAAAGGATAGATATTTAATACAGGAATTTCTGATGGAAAATTTATTTTAAGCTTAACTGATTTTTGCAAACGAAGCTGCATAAGCTCGATATAGCTTTCCAAAAATTCAATTTCCTTTGATAAACTGGTTTTCCCTTTCTCCGTATCGTAAAGTAAATAACGCATCATTTTCGATAATCGAAGAATGGCTTCTTTCGCATTGTCTTTATTATAATCGATCAGTGCATGAATGTTGTTTAAGGTATTCATAAAAAAATGCGGACTTATCTGGTTTTGTAACACACTAAGTTGTGATTGAAGAGTTTCTTTTTCCAGTTCCTTACTGTGCTGTTCATTCCTGAACCACACTGTTGTTAGTTTAATAGCAGTATTAAAACCTACAACCAGCAATGAAATAATAATATTATAGGTATATATCAGGTAAGGCGGGTTATGCCAGCGCCAATAGGCTCGCCCGGGAACATAATGATGTCCTCCACCACGCCCTGGGCCACCTCTACCATGAAATTTTTCTATAGCATCAGGAATAAATGCCCCGTCAGGACTTTGAGTGTGGCTAAACTTAAAAATTACTCCATGTAAAAATTCATTGTATATAAACAAATAATTAATCAGTACAATCAACAATAACGTGCTAACCACATATAAAACCAGCTTCTTCTTATTCAGTAAAAAATAAGGTAGTAACCAGAAATTGTGTACTATGAAAATAATTAGAAAAGGAAATATTCTGACCCATCCGCCAATAATACGTCGGCGCTGACCTATAT
>CAYMQP010000267.1:0-5760 GCA_964392505.1 uncultured Bacteroidales bacterium | reverse complement strand
TCAGAATATAGATGACGATTTTTTTCAATATGAGGAGTTTCAGCCTTCCACTAATATACTCCGGAACCGGCTTCAGTTAAAGTATAATGTACCAAAAATACCTCTTGAGCCTTTTACTTTTGTGGAATTATATGGATTGCTTCAAAAATACGAAGAGTTTCCATTGAAAATAAAATACGTCATTGGAGCCAAGTACAATCTTAAAAAGTATGGGAGGATAAAGGCTTACTATCGGATCGACAAGGAATTGAATTCATTTTACCCATATACCATTTATAATATTGGAATTGGATATTCCTATGATTTTTAAAGTATGTTAAAGAATAAGAATAGTTGGATTTATTGTTTTATAATCATACTGAGTTCATGTTATGAAGAAGTATTTTTGCCTGAAAACCCAACTCCTGAATATGATTATCAACTATACTTTAACGATATCCAGGTAGCATTCGATAAAAGTTGTAAACTGATACTATGCCCTATCGAAGCTGAAGATCTTGATGGATGGGAAGTTAAGTTTACCAGTGATGAAGTTGAAATTCTGGAAATCGATGGTAATACTATTGACAATGAAGAGTATTATTTTAATGTCATAAAAGCCGAGAATCGTTACCCGATAACACTTAAAATGTCTGATAATAAAACGGAACATTACAGCTTACAATTTACTACATTACCCGTATTTCAGGTTTTTACCGATAATTATATTCCCGATGAACCAGAAGTATTGGCTTGGCTTATCATTTCTTCAGGGAGTGATTATGAAAAAGTGATTACAAGTTATATAGGTATTGAGCGGAGAGGAGGTACAGCATATCACCGTCCAAAACAATCCTATAAAATTGAATTTTGGGATAATGAATACGAAACCGGGCATAAAAATATAAGCTTTTATGGTCTAATTCCTGATGATGACTGGATTCTGGATGCTATGTATATCGACAAGGCCCGCATGCGGAATATACTTTCATTTGATATCTGGGAAGAAATTCAGAAGGATCGTATACCGGGACTTTCTGTCATAAAAACAGGTGTCGATGGCGGATTAATTGAGTTGTTCATTAATAATCGTTTGCTGGGTATTTATCACTTGTGTGAGAGAGTTGATCGGAAGCGGTTAGATATACGGCCACCCGGTGAATATATTGAAGGGGTTATTTATAAGGCATACGACTGGAAGGGTCCCACCATGTATACCGGCCTTGATGAATTAGAGCTAGAACTTGAATGGGGAGGATGGGAATTGCGTTACCCAAAGGATTTTGTGAATACTGCATGGTATCCTCTTTACTATTATCTCGATTTTGCCATGAACTCAACTGATGAGGATTTTGAAAAATATATCTACGATTATATTGATATGGGTAGTGCTATTGACTACTATATTCTTTTAAATATTACTGTGGCAGGCGATAACTGGGGCAAAAATATTATTATGACTCGATATAACAGCACATCACCATTTCTTTTTGTTCCGTGGGATTTGGACGGAACATGGGGTAGGGGCTGGGACAGTACCTGTACTTCACCTAATGCTTTATTAACAAATAATTTATATAATCGGCTCATTACACTTAATCCGGGTGAATTTAAGCAGGAACTTGTTGCCCGCTGGGAGTATTTAGAATCGGAATTGCTTTATGAAGATGCTATAAATAGCCGAATCGAAGAATACCAGGCATTGTACATTGAATCGGGCGCATTTGAAAGAGAAAGACTTCTGTGGCCCGAATGGAATCTTAATCTTTCCGATGAGGTTGAATATATGAAGAACTGGAACCATCAGCGACATCAGTATCTGGAAAATTACTTTAGTAATTTAAAGTGAAATAAAAATAAAACTCAGCTCCCCGGTAAATATCTTCGTTCAATCTTCATGTAATATTCCAGAGGTTTATCAGGTTGTTCATATTCAGCAGGAATGGGCATGTTGGAAAATGTCTGAAAATACAACAAACATGCATTACGCCATTCAATAGCATCGCGGAGCTGAATTTTCAGTAATGACTTTACATGTGTAAACCGTTCCGGGTCGATCCTACCTTCAAGCGATTCCCATGTTTGTTGCATTTCACGCACCTGGTCGACTCCTTCATAATATTTATAGCAAAGTTCTTCCCAAAGCGTACGTCCCGACTTCAATTTGTAATCCCAGGGTACATGATGAAACCAGAGTAGGTATTTTTCTGGGCAGGTTTCAATATTGCCATATATTTCATCGAGTGGAGGAAAATACTGGCTAACGGCATTGCTGCCCGTTTTTGTTCGATCAAATCCAATACCTTTTTCATCGGCACGGTTATAGTATGCCGATGTCCAGTCGGCTCGCGGCTTGTTTTTTATCCAGGGACCGGGACCGTAATGATGGTGCCATGCCATCTGATGGTGCAATCCCAGCGGTGTTCGGTAGTTAACACCGGCTTCGCGCGAAACCATCATAATATCCTTCATGGGTTCAATTACATCAGGATCGTTCGAATAGGTCATACGTATCCATTCTTCGGCAATACTTTCTGATGTATATAAAGGATCCCATGCCAGTCTACCCAGTGCAAACCAATTCGACTGGGCTATTGGATGGCCACACCAGTTTCGCTCATTGCCAATGTTCGATACTCCTGCCATTCCGGTTTCGCTGTTATTAAATAATGAACCATCGATGACTTTCCACACATAAGAACCTTTTCCTTTGGCATAGGTATCGGCATCGAGGCATTCATTATACAGGGGTGCCAGGTAGGTAAGATGAATATCCTGTCCAAGATATTCCTGCGTAACCTGGAATTCCATCATAGTTGTTGTATGTACCATGGCTCCGAAAAGCGGGTGAAATGGTTCCCGGGGCTGAAAATCAATAGGTCCGTTTTTAACTTGTATAAGAACATTGTCATCAAACTGATCATCGAGAGGTTTAAATTCGTTGTATGCCTGTTTAGCCCTGTCTTCGGGTTCTTCGTTGGAATATACAAAGGCTCGCCACATAACAATACCTCCATAGGATTTCACGGCTCTGGCCAAAAGATTTGCGCCTTCGGCATGCGATCGGTTGTAATTCTGAGGGCCGGGCTGTCCTTCCGAATTGGCTTTTACCAGGAAGCCGCCAAAATCGGGGATCAGTGAATAAATTTCAGCCGCTTTTGAATTCCACCATTCAATTACTTTTTCATCTAACGGATCGGCGGTTTCCAATCCGCCAATCTCAATAGGAGCACTGAAACGGGCTGTCAGATATACTTTTAATCCATAGGGTCGGAAAACATCAGCCAGGGCTGCTACCTTTTCAAGATATTCCGCTGTAAGAACCTGGGCATTGGCGTTAACATTTGTAATAGCAGAGCCGTTAATTCCAATCGATGCATTTGCCCGTACATAATCTTTATACCGCGGATCGATATAATCGGGTAGCGTATGCCATTGCCAAAGCGAAAATCCAGCATAACCGCGTTCGACTTTACGATCGAGATTATCCCAATGATTCAACAGCCGGTGTTTTATTTTCGGAATGCTGGTAATATCCAGATCTTTCAGCGATTGTCGGGTTTGTATCAACTGCAGAAACCTGAAAGTACCATAAAGAACACCAATATCGGTATTTGCTGTTACAATAATCGTATTATGTTTTCCTGTTTTTTTACTGAAAATGTAAAATCCTTCATCTCCCAGTTTTTCAAGTTTCTCGTCAATAGCTAGGGAAGCGATCATTTTTGAATTTCCGGGTGTACCCACAATTAAAATATTTCCCGGAAGAGGTTTATCGGCGAATTCAACTTCTCTGTCGAGCAGTCCTGATAATCCCAGTTTAATTTCCTCTCTCACAACTTGTATTGTTTCAGAGGTTCCCTCTACAACAACCTGATCAATGATATTACGATATTCTTCCAGTAATTCATCACTATCAATTTTATCGTATCTAAGCCAAAGTCTGTAACCATCTTCGGAATGAAGATATTTACTGCAGCATATCATTATAAGTAAAAACAGAAAGGCATTTAGTCTAATATTTTTCATCTTTTGTCAATTTTTGCTTTTTTTTGTTATGTATCCTTAAAATTAATCATTTTATATCGACAGTTAGCGGTATACTTCCAATAACTTAAAGGATTTTAACTCCTTGCTCATATTGTTTTACCTTTGCTTTGAAGGAGTGCAACCAAATTAATGCTGCGAATTGTTATCAAATTTGTATGAAATAGCCTTTCATATTAAAGAACATTATAGTATCTTGTTACACTTAATCTTACTACAATCTATTAATTAAAGATAGTTTATGAGAAAGAAATCCTATCAGAATCCAAACTTGCTATACAGGTATTATAGGAAGTTTACCAATCTTCAGAAGCGTATCAGCCTGTTGATGCGCACCGGAGAGTTCTACGAACTATCGCGCGATTTCCGTAACCGGATGATACGCCGATTGAAACTCTTGTACGATCGCATTACGCGATTGGCCGGCAAACAAAAGTTAAAGTGGGCCGGTGCTGCTATGGCTTTGATTTTAAGCGCCTCTGTTGCAAATGCTCAATTCAATGATCCTGTTAGCCTTACAGGCTTTATAACCGATGATGTAGTTGCTCCTACTCTTGTTGATTTAGATGACGATGGTGATCTTGATATCGTTATCGGAGGATATGATGGAGAATTATTTTATGTGGAGAATGATAATGGTGATTATATTCGAAGATTTGGTGCTGAAAATCCTTTCGATGGAATCGATGTTGGGTATTATTCAGCTCCAGCTTTAGCCGATGCAGACGATGATGGTGATCTCGATTTAGTAGTCGGTGATTTATATGGTAGTTTAGCCTATTTTGAAAATGATGGTGGCACATTTGTTGAACAGTTAGGTTTGGATAACCCATGGGATGGAGTTATTCTGGGTTATACAGCTCGACCTTCTTTTGCCGATTTTGATGACGATGGGGATCCCGATCTAACAGTTGGGCATTTCTTTTATGCCTTACGCTATTGGGAATATGATGCAGGTAACTTTACTGAATTAACCGGAGTCGATAATCCATTCGATGGTTTGAGTTTAGATTTTCAGCCCGCCCCTGGATTTGTCGATTTCGATGGTGATGGTGACCTCGATTTATATGTAGGTGAAAAATATGGTACCATAGCTTATTTTGACAACGATGGAGGAACATTTGTTGCCCAAACTGGTTCCAATAATCCGTTTAACAACTTGGAATTTGGAATGGATTCGGCACAGGTTACCCCATTTGTAGCGGATGTGGACGGAGATAGTGACCTTGATCTTGCAGTAGGTACTGAACAAACCATGGTTTTACGGTATTTCCGAAATGATGGTGGCACTTTCACTGAAAAACGCGGTGAACCTAATCCGTTTGAGGGTATTGGATCATTCACGGCAGCTGCCCCAGCTTTTGCCGATATAGATGATGATGGCGATTTAGATTTATTACTAGGTGATTTTTCCGGCTTGATTCGCTTTTTTGAAAATACCGCTGATGGATTAGAGTTACGTTTAACAGAAGAAGATAATCCTTTCTATGATGTTTATGTAAATTATGCTGCTAAGCCAGCCTTCGACGATATTGATGAAGATGGTGATATGGATCTTGCTGTGGGAGATTATTATGGAACCATACATTATTACGCTAATGATAATGGTGATTTTTTTGAGATCACGGGTGCAAATGATCCTTTCGATGGCATAAGTGTTCCCAATTCTACAGATCCAACATTTGCTGATTTTGATGAAGATGGTGATGGAGATCTTATTGTTGGCAGTTACTA
>CAYMQP010000266.1:0-5798 GCA_964392505.1 uncultured Bacteroidales bacterium | reverse complement strand
CTCTTGTGCATTTTCCTTTTCTTTTTTTTCCTTACCAACAACAACAACTTGTTCGAGACCGATCAGGTCAGTTTCCATGGTTACATCAAGTGATGTCATACTTGAGGTTACCGGAATTTCTTTTGTCAGAAATCCCACAAAACTGAACTGGAGTATATCTCCTACCTCGGCTTGAATAGAATAATTACCTTCCAGATCAGTTATCACCCCTGTGGTGGTTCCTTTAATAACTACTGTTACTCCGGCAATTGGATCTCCGTTATCATCCACAACTTTCCCCGTAAAGTCAGCTTGTGAATAACCGGATTGTGAGACTGCAAGCGAAAAGATGAGAAACATGAGCATTCTCATGATCGCTTTCCTCTTGCCTTTGCAAACGTTTTTAATTTTTGGTTTCATAGATAAAAAGGTTTGAGTTATTCGCATTTGTTTATTAGGCGGTTATGTAATATTTAAGTATCGTGTATGTAGTTACTGATAAATTACAAGTTTAAGGATTACCCTGCGTTTCATGATAATATTAATATTCTTAGTTTATGAATTAGTAGTCAATTATTGTAAAATCCTGTCAGTTACTTAGAATATCCAATCAGAGAATTGGCAATAAATCCTACGACTTTGACAATAATACACCTGAAAATCAGCTGTTAGTAAAAATGTAACAGACTGATTTATTGATGGATGAATTAGAAACAATAATCATTACTTAATACAGGATCAACCAGGTTCAATTTAAATATAATATTCAAGACAGTATATAAATAGCAAAATAATTAAAGAATACTTTTTACATTCACCTTTGGTCAAAACGACATACTATTTGGATCAGATCCTTTTTCATGAAGATCCCTGTAATGCCTAAATATTAGCAAATCAAATGTATGTATGGAAAGAATATATAAAACCCTGAGAAAGATTTCGGAATCAAACTGTGATTGTATGCTGGTAACGAAACCTGAAAATGTAAGCTATCTCTCCAATTTCACAGGCGATTCTTCCCATCTGTTCATGGCCAAAAACAGGTTTGTTCTGCTTACTGACGGGAGATACTTGGAACAGGCCCGACAGGAGTGCTTTAAAGATATTGAAATCATGGACTGGATCGATAGGAAAAGGTATGACCCTTTAAGTTATCAATATCTTATCGATCAGTCAGGTGTGCATTCAGTAGCATTCGAATCAAACTCATTAAGCTATGACGATTTTACAAAACTTGACAAGGGACTTACCGGGGTATCTCTTATCCCTATTCAGGGACTTATTGAAACCTTAAGAACAGTAAAAGATGAAATGGAAGTTGGCTTTCTCAGGGAGGCCTGCAAAATTTCTGATAAGGCCCTACAAAATATTCTTCCAGATATTAAACCGGGATTATCAGAAAGAGAACTCACTGCCCGACTTGAATACGAACTCAGGATAGAGGGGGCTGATGATATTTCCTTTACCACAATTGTGCTGTCAGGTAAAAAGACCTCATTGCTTCATGGGCATCCGGGCGATAAAGAACTACAGAACGGGGAATTCCTCTTATTCGATTTCGGAGCCCTTTTCAGAGGATATCATTCTGATATAAGTCGTACATTCGTAATTGGTAAAGCCTCTAGGAAGCAAAAATATCTCTTCTCCATTATAGAGGAAGCCCAACGTCGTGCGGTTGAATGCATTCAGGATGGTGTAGATGGTGATTTGCCCGACCGTATTGTCAGGCAACATATCCCGGAAGAATTGATTAAATATTATTATCCGGGGATGGGACACGGTGTCGGACTAGAAATCCATGAAGAACCGTTTATACGACAGGATGCGTGTTTCACTTTCAGAAATGGCATGGTCCTCACTGTGGAGCCGGGTATCTATATTCCGGAATGGGGTGGACTGCGTATTGAAGATACGCTACTGGTAACCGTGGATGGAACCGAGCTTCTTACCCGGTTTCCAAGGGAATTACGAGAAATCGGTTGACAAATATTTTATCTCGGTTACTTCTGAGTTATCAAGCTATTTCATAGTACATGCAATTTGTCTTTCAATACAATCACGCTCAGCTATGATCAAACCTCAAATGGGCTTAATTATAACATTGATAATTTTTGAAGCAAAGAAGATAGTTATATCTATGTGGAATTATAAAACGATTAATCTTTAAATACCTTGAACCGGAATTTCGACAAGTGCATTATTTATCGGCAATTAATTAATTCAGTTTGAATCAGACGCGTTTAACAACCTATAGCCATCTGGATCCAAGAGTGTTTACCTGATGTATTAAATTAAACTACCCGCCCTTTTAATCCAGACGACCTTAATAGTCATTTTAGGTAATGAATAACCATTCGCTTATTTACATCCAAGGCAATATTAAAACTCGTCCGACAGGAGTCAGCCGGGTGGATTATGCAGTGGTATTTATCTTGTACATATTAGAGGTAAAGGAGCTACCGAACTGAAGAAAGTAACTGAAATGTAACGATAATTATTATTTGGGTTTTATGAGACTTTTCCCTCTCAATTCTTTTTGGAATGAAAATTTTCTTTGTACTTAAGATAGACCTAGCTGTATGTATTTAGTCTCAAGACTTTCTTTGTATTTGTTTTTCATTTTATCAGTTAAAAAGGATTTATCAATCCAATTATTAGCGTTAGATTTATGCTTTATCATTCTATTAAATACGCTTTCTATTTGTTTTTGGGTTAATTCCAATTTATTGCCAAATTTTTCAAACAGCTCTTTTTCTAGCTTTGTCTTTTTTCCCTCCAGTGTTAAAGCTAATTCTTCCTTATCTTCAGGTAATATAATTGAAACATTTAACAAATCGTAAGCTGGCGCTAATATCCAACCAGAAGGACTTTCAATCATTGAAAAATTCTTAAGATGCATATCATTATTTCCTGTTAAAAAACAGAACAATGTCAACTCGAATAGATATATTTTATCTAATAATGTATTTACGGAGTATTGATGTAACGCTTTACCTATCTTTTCCATAGAACTCTTGTATTTATTAAAAGCTTCTGTGATCTGGAACATATCTAGCATGTGAATTTTTTCACCCTTTAAAGATCTATCAATTCGTCTGGTAATATAAGACAATTCTCCAGATTCCAGTCTTATAAGACTTGATGGGACTACTTGAAGGTTAAATGCTTCTGCAATTCTCATAGTCAAATGTTCATTTTGTGGCATCTCAGGAAAATTGTCATTTGGAGGTTTTAGAATATAATTACCTCCTAAAGCATCGACAACAGTTAATCGAAAACCATGCTTTTCTTGAGTTTCTCTTATTAAAGACATTGATAATTTAGCCTGTACTCCTGGAATAGTTATGCTGCGCTCCACTATATTTTTAGCTAATTCTGCCATCTGATCTATTGAATAGGGTATTTTCGGAGGCAAAGCTGTTCCAAAGAATTCTTTCGAGCAATTTTCATGAAAGTCTTGACCTTCTTGAATAGGCTCATAACAGTATAAGCACTTATTCTTCATTATCGATATCAATTGGTTTTACACTAACTGCCCCAATGCAGTTTTGACAACATGCCAATAATAATCCCATTCGGTCATTTGGATTTAATTTCCAATTTTTTATAGCGATATCTAATAACCAACCTTCAGGTATCAATCCATCAAAGAATGGGAACAAACGATTATCTTTATATGATTCTAACCTTACAGGCATTGTAAAGGTAATGAACTGTTCAGAGTGTTCTTTTATGTAATTATTATCGTACTGGAATAAATAATCGCCTTCATTTGTTTCAGTTATTATGCCTGCTAAAAAATCTTTGTAGTATAATTTACCCTGCCTCATTAATATAGTTCCTTACTATTTACCGGTGCTAATTCATGTCCAAACATTTTCAATACAAGGTTAACTTTATCAACATTTAGATTAGTCTTACCTTGTTCAATTTTCCTTATTACAGTTAGTGCTACTCCTGACCTTTCTGCAAATTCTTTTTGGGTCAAATTGACTTCTTTCCTTCTTTCTTTTACAAATTCAGCTAATCCTTTCATTATATGCATCAAGATATAATTATCGGTAAATATATAATAATTATATGTATTTAAATATAATTATATAAAAATAATTAATATTATATGCCTAAACATATAATAATCTTATTTAATTTACCTAAATAACTGATTAAAGTATTACAAGGGTGATGTCATCACTTTCCGAGGGCTGTAATACAAACTTCATTGAGTTGTTATAAAGATTTCCCTGTAAGAAAACTAAATATGGGTTTGGTGAGATTTTTATCGCTCAATTTGTTTTGGGATTTTTAGATCCAATGTAGGAAGTGAACAAGAGCGTATCTCAAAAGTCGCTCTGTGTGACTTTGTTTGAAACTCAACATTTTTCATACCTGTCTTTTACAATGAATTATTTTTTTTACAACAGTTTGTCCCTGACTGGTAATTTTCAGGAAATATATTCCCGGATTATAATTCGCCATATCAATGGTCGTTTTCACAGAATTGGTATTCTGTATAAAAATTTTCTTCCCGTTGATATTGTAAATACTGATATCGGCAGGTGTATCCGGCAAAGATATTGTCAGCTCATCATATACCGGATTTGGGTAAATATCAATTTCCGCCTCTCTCTCATTATCTACAGCTGTTTCTGTACAGTTTTCAGCTTCCGGTCCTTCACCGATAAGGTTACCGCCGTTGGCAGTAATCCAAATCTTATCCAATCTGGCACCATCTTCTCGGTAACCAATTATTAATGTATGATTTCCTGCATCTAAGTCATACGTTGTAGGGAAATTTGTCCAAATCCATGAAGAAGAACCAGCAATACCATTCCACATTGCAAATGATCCATCATCCATTTTAAGCCAGAATGAATCGTCGTTTGCACTTGGGCATATTACACGAGTATAAACTGTATAGGTTCCGCTCTCTTCTACATAGAATTCGTATGTCAAAAATCCAGCTTCATCTGTGGGAGCATTGTCAATACTCTCATTCCCTGATTTGATAGTTACATATTCATCGTGTGATGCATTGTTGTCCGTTACAATATTCCATAATGAACCCACTATTCCGCACTCGGCTTCCAGCCAGATTCCTGAACCAACTCCGACCGAAACATGAATTGTGAGGGATTTTTCCTCACCCAGGGCTCCCTGGTAGCTCACGGTGATATCCACCTCGCCTTCGCCTACTCCAGTAATAACTCCATTTTCAATAGTTACAACTTCAGGATTTGGATTACTGTAAGTAGCTTTGTCGGTTACGTCTTCTAGATGACCATCTTCAAACTCTGCTGTTATTTTTATGCTAAGTGAACCACCGGTATATAATTCGATATCACTGCTGTCAGCATAAATCTGAGATACAATAAGTTCACTATCCAGATCCTTCACAATTACTATTACGCTATCCGTATTGTCATTATAACTGGCAGTTATAGTAACATTTCCAAAGTTAAGACCTTGAATAATGCTATCGGAAATAGAGACGATATTTTCCGGATTGAAAGTAAAAGTGGCTGCAGAGGTAATGTCATCGCTAGTTCCGTCTGTATAAACAGCATTTACTCTAATGACTGTAGTGTCGTACCCTGCGGCGGTATCAATTTTATAATCTTCAACAGAAGCATTGATGGCAAGAAGATCATGCGATCCTGTTTTTTCAGTAAAATACCAGTAATCGAATTTGAAAAGATCAAAGGTACTTACACCGGTAAACACAAAATACACATCATGCACACCCGTTATTTCATTAACTACTATAGTTTCTGGTTTCCACATATCGGCTCCACCCGTATACGATACAGGAACAGTTC
>CAYMQP010000265.1:0-5809 GCA_964392505.1 uncultured Bacteroidales bacterium | reverse complement strand
GAATATAACTGAAGCCATCCACATACCCTGATAATCGGCTAAAGCACTTTCCCTGACTATTTTTTCACCCATGAGTGAAATAATATAATAAAAGATAAAAAACAGGGTAGACAGCACCAATGGGAATCCCAAACCTCCCTTGCGGATAATAGCTCCCAGGGGAGCTCCAATGAATAGAAATATAAAGCAAGCAAAAGAAAGAGTGAATTTACGATGCCACTCAATTTCAAATCTTCTCAGATTCCTTGTCCTGGCGTCGATTGTATTTGCTGTACTAACAATGTAGGTACGTGCTGAGCGGGCATAAGATAAAGCTGAACCAAGAACATTTTCTTTTTCACGTAGTGTTAGTTTACTAAAAAGATTTTTATAGAGTTCAGGATCGGTATTATATTTTCTCGTACTTATTTTTTCAGACAAAACCTGATTTTCATTGTGTTTTGGAGGAACCTCGGGAACAACTTCAGGTTGAATATCAAACAGTTTGTTTGACGTAACTTTAGGTACCTTCCTTTTAAGAGAATCGACCCTTTCAAGAGTTTTTTCCTTTTTACGATAATAAGGAGTTCTTTTTCTGAAGTAGTTATTTTTTATTAATGTATTATGCAGCAGTTCTTCTTTTTCATTTATATCACCATTGATTGAATCCTTCATTGACTCCAACTGTTTCAGATCGAGCATAGAATAATGATTACGAAACAAGTTTTCGTCGGTTCGGGTAAGTGAGAATCCAACAAGCTCAATAATTATCTGTTGTTCTTCGAAACGGTCGAATCGATGTGGATAAGACCTTTTTCTACGATAGGTTCTTTCGTCCTCCAGTTCATTATAGCTATAACCATTATACAGGGTAAAAATGAGGTCCCTTTCATCTTCTGTAACAATCATTTTACCCGAATCGGCAATAATTACACTAACATTTCCACGTCCTTGGCTGTGATCGTATATTTTAATATCATAAAGCATATTAGTTGCAGGATCTTTACGATCGATTCGCATACTATAACCATCGATTCCATTATAGAACGATCCGGGAAGAACTTGAATCTCCGGACGCTGGTTGCGCACATCATAGAGCAGGGAACGCATTTTCAGATTCGTGAATGGAAGTACCTCATTTGAGAAGAAAAAAGCTCCGATGCTAATGAATATGACCAGTATTATAAGGGGCATCATGATTCGCTGCAACGAAATTCCTGAGGACTTAATCGCCGTGAGTTCATAAAACTCTCCCATATTCCCGAAAGTCATAAGCGATGCCATTAATATAGCCAGAGGAAGTGCCATTGGAACAAGACTTGATGATGTATATAGTAGCAATTCCGCAATAACCTTAAATTCCAGACCTTTACCGACAAGATCGTCGATATAGCGCCAAAGGAACTGCATTAGCAGAATGAAGAGCACAATAAAGAAGATCAGTATAAAAGGACCGACAAACGATCTGAGTACCAGTAAATGTAATCGCTTCACACCTTACAGGTTTTTACAAGAATAACGGAAAAGTTAGTATGAAAGTACAAAAAAACTGCAAATATAAGTGAGGCTATGAGCCAAGCACGTGCTTCAACTCGGCAATTTGTGAATCCCAAAGTCCGATGCTGTCCTCTTCATCTTCTTCTTCAATGGTATCGATAATCACCAGGGCAACATCACCGGTAAGTTCATCAACATTAATACGGAATTCAAAAGTGGGTTCCTCTTCATCATCAATCCATTTAAACTGGATATATTGGTTTTCTTTTTTCTTTACTACTTCGGCCCTTTGTTCCGATTCGTCCCAGATAAAGTAGAAGATATTTCCTTTAAGATTCACATCATCGGCAAACCATTCGGCGAGCCCTCCGGGTGTGCTCAGACGGGGATAAAGTACTTTTGGAGAAGAATTCAGGGTATATTCGAGTGTTATTTTCTTTTTCATAATATCAGGGTTTCCTTATGGCTTAGGCTATAACATTTTAGGTATTTAATTATTAAAACTGCTTCGTTTTATACCCATGCCAATACATCAACTCATAATCAATTATATTTACTTTCGGGCAATATACAAAATCATTTCATGAAAGCGTGCAAATATAAAAGAAATTGAAATTAACTTACTGTCATATAAAAAAATTGTCATTATTTGAAAAGAAATATATCTTTGCATCCGCTATAATGGCGAGGTAGCTCAGCTGGTTAGAGCGCATGATTCATAATCATGAGGTCGAGAGTTCAAGTCTCTCTCTCGCTACAAGAAAGGGAATCGATTTGAGTATTCCTTTTTTTTATCATGAGCTATTCTGTGTATATATTGTATTCAGAATCTATACATGGATATTATATTGGACATACAAATAATATTGAGCATCGTATAGATAGGCATAATAGAGGTTATGAGAAATACACGAGTAGAGGAATACCCTGGAAATTGATTTGGTCTACGATAAAGCCAACTCGCAGTGAGGCACAAAATCTTGAGAAAAAGTTAAAGTATCTTTCCAGAACCAGGTTATTGGAATTGATTAATTAAGAAATATCCTTTCCAGATCAAAACTTGTTGTATCAATATAAGCTTCAATAAAGGCTTCTTCGGACCTCTGATTTAAATAAAAAGTTAAGTAGTACGAATTGAAAATTTCATCCGCCCCATCCATATATACTGTTAGAACTTTTGAAGGATCTTTGACAAAATCTTCCCAAAAGGCAATAAACTCAGCGTAAACAGGTACAGGTCGAGATAGTATTATTGATATCCAGGGTTTCATTTCAATTTTTGCTTTATTATTATCTTTCATTATTTATTTATAATCCTGTTTTAATACTATGTGTAACAAGATGTCGAGATATAACCTTGGATTTGAATTTTTTTAGAAAATCGCGGATTAAGCTGTTATTTCATTCTGGTCGACTGTATACTAATCTCATAATTAACAATAAGCTTATTCAGGAAGGGATATTGATAACATACAGGCAGGAAGACTGTGGCACAAAAAAATACCCTCAAACCCGCCAGCCACCATACTATTACAGGGGAGTTTGCAAAAAGAGAAGGAACTACTTGGATTCAGACAGTTTCTCGGTTGACTGAGATAAGTAAATATTCGGATCCGGGTTTTCCGGAGATAGTACCGGTCAATTTCTGTGGTAGTACTTTCTGCTTAACACCCAAATTAAAATGAATAATAATATAACCGAACCTAATACATAGACTATTAAATTATATGATCGGGTAACCTCAACCGGTTTCATGTTTCCGATACATACCAGTGGAGCCCAGAAGTATGGATGAGTTTCTGCGATATTTTCAGGTGAAACTGATTTAAGAAAGTCGATTTTTGCCTTTCTGAGTGCCTGGTCTTTTGTTAATCCGGATTTCAATCCTTCATAAAACTTCTTAATAATTTCTGAATTACTGCCTTCCCTGACTTCCCATAAGCTGGTCACGATGGAGGATACCCCGGTGTAAAAAAATCCGCGTGCCAAACTGATAATTCCTTCACCTTTATTCAACGAACCCAATCCTGTTTCGCAGGCGCTTAATACCACCAGGTTTGCATTCAGATCGAGTGTATAAAGATCTTTGGCATAAATAACTTCAGGCTTTTCAGGATTTACTATAACAAAGGATAGATTGCCATCTTTATTATTTGCTTTAGCATGTGAGGCAAAATGGATGATGGAATACCGTGCCAAGTATTTATTTAATTTATTAATTGAAATGGTAGTACCATCCAGAATCTTCCCTCCTAAAATCTGTTTTATCTGCTTTACCTCTTTCGCAGTATTATTCAACGGCTGGAAATAGTCGTCGTTAAAATAAATCCCATTTTTAAATGAAGGGGCAATTCCCAGAAACGACTTTCCAATTGTTGCAGCTTTATTATAGGTTTCCTGATACATTGAGGCCGAAAATGAGTAAGCTATCTGATGTTCGGATAATAAATAATCCTCTAAATCGGGTAATATTGATTTTTCGGCTGAGTTATTTCGAGTTATTAGTGCATCAAAACACAGCGTACTTAACACATCATCAGGTATTATAATAAACTTTTCAGGTAACCGGATCTTTTCCTTCAGGGGAGCTATCAAACTATTGTATAATTTATAGGAAGGAGAGGCATACCGCAGATCCTGCTGCTGAATGTAAGTATTGAAACGGCTTACCCACGATTTCACAGAATCGGTATATTCACCTCTAAGCATTATGGCTGTATCATTGCCAATATAGAAAAGATAAATGTTCTTTTCTCCTACGAAGTACTCAATTAAGGATTGATTTTCCGATAACAGGTTTTTTATTTTTTCTGTACTGATTGCAGATTGATTATAGATAAGATTGAAATAGTCAGGATATTGGTCTTTAATAGTATTTAGCAATTCAGCATACTTTCTTCTATAGAGCAGCAGGGTATCGATAAGGTTGATATCAGTTCCTGATTTTTCATCATCCTGATTTTCCAGGGCCAGTTGTTTCTCATAATAATTCATCATCAGATTGTATTCTTTCTCCTTTTTCTGCAGATCATCGGGGATCAAGTTTTCGGCTTTTATTTTATGTACGGCATCGAGAAGCACGATGGCCCGGCTTTTTTCGGAAAAAGCAAAAGCCATTTCAAACCATTTGTTGTCGGGGTCTGCTTGATATAATTCCAGGCATGCTTCAATGGCCTGCTCATAGATGGTTTTAGCAGTTTTTACCAATGTGAATTTTGAAGCCTCGGGAATAAATTCCGAGCGTATCATACCCATAACCGTATCGGCTGTCTGGAAGTGTTGTAATGAACTTCGCAGGTACCGGGTATCTCCTTTCCGATGGTAAAGTTCCAGAAGTGTACCAGCTTTGGAGGTTAAGGAAATAAGCAGAACTTGTTTATCCTGAATTACTGCATTTTTTTTAATTATAGGTACTGAAAGGATCGTCTTTGGAACGAAACCCGGTAAAAGAATCGCCAGCGCTTTATTATCGTAATCAAGACTTTTATTAAGATTGCCTCTTTTGTATTCCACATCGCCCAGGTTATCATATATGTAAGACCAGTCGGAATTAGCACCAACAGAAGAATACAGTTGTCCGGTTTTTAAAAGGTAATATTCCGAACTATCTGATTTTCCCATTTTATTAAGTAAAATACCTATTTCGAGATAATTATTTGCCAGATTATATGTTTGATTTAATTCTTCATTAATAAGTATCGATTTATTAAAATAAATTTGAGAATTTCGAAACTCTCCCTTTAATTCATAAGTTCTTCCCAGGTTATGGTAGCAGTTAGCTAACAATATTTTGCTATTTGAATTTTTCATATATAATAATTGAGCTAATGCCAGATTCAAATTAGACAGGGCTATTTCAGGTTGATTGAGGTAGTTTGCTTGTATTCCACCCATTTCAAGCAATGCTCTTATTTTCCATAACTTAGTTTCAATATTCTCTGTTGTTTGAGTCACTTCACCTTGAATAATTTTTAAATAATATGATAGTGAATTGTCGTAATCGCCTATTTCACAATAAATCCTTGCACATAAAGTATTCAAGCTGTATATTAATTGAATTCCTTTTTCTATTTGTGGACTACTATCTGCTATTTGCAAAGCTTTTAATAAATTTTGAACAGCTTTATAAGGTTGTTTAAGTTTTCGATAGCAGTCTCCTATATTATTATATCCACGTATAATATCAGGAATAACGTCCTTTTCTGGTTTATTAATATATAACAGTCTTATATTCAGTGCTTCCTGATAATATATGAGTGCATTGTTCAAATAATCCACATCTTCTTTACAGCCCTTCCTATAAAATGCAACACCTTTTTTATGAATAATATAT
>CAYMQP010000264.1:0-5818 GCA_964392505.1 uncultured Bacteroidales bacterium | reverse complement strand
AAATTTGCTCTTCAAGCAATTTATTGACGAAGAAGAATTACTGAATAAGCTGGAATCGAAGAAAAATAAGGCGAAGAAAAAATCGAAATTTCAGCAACGTATGGCAGCACTTGCCAAACAACAGGGATATAAACCGGCCAGGAAAAAAAAGTAATCTGACATTAATATAATGTAAATCCTCAATCTTTCAATGCAGGGTAAAGGTTAAGGATTTTTATGTGATTTGGTCTATTATAATAATAATCCTCGTAGAGGATATATTATTGTAAAGAAAATCTTCAGAATGATTCTCCATCCTCGTAGAGGATGCATATATTTATCAATTTGAAAATTAAAGGAAAGATAAATGAAACCAGGTACATACACCCAGATTTACCTCCAGATAGTATTTGCCGTAAAGCACAGAGAATGCCTTTTAAAGAAGCAACAAAGAGAAGAACTCTTCAAATATATATCGGGTATTATTACGAATAAAAAGTGTAAAAGCATAATTATTAACGGTTACACAGATCATATTCACATATTTATAGGATTAAATCCATCCATTTCTATTTCAGAGTTAGTAAGAGATATAAAACGTAGCTCATCACTTTTTATAAATCATAATAAAAAATGGTTTCGAGGTAATTTTGCATGGCAGGATGGGTATGGAGCTTTTTCTTGTGGCAGTGATAAGGTAAAAAATTTATATCAATACATTTTAAACCAGGAGGTACATCATAGAAAAAGGACTTTCCATGAGGAATATGTTGATTTATTAAAGAAATCTGATGTTGAATATGACGATCGATTCTTATTCGAATTTTTTGATTAATGACTTTATATAACCTCTACGAGGTTAAACTTATTATGTGTAATGTTGATGTTACAATAATAAAACCTCTACGAGGTTATTTAACGATTTAAATTATTACACAACTGAATAATTTATTGGATTCAATATTCTATTTCATTGATTACCGGTTTAATTTAGAAGGTTGAGGATTTTTGCATTTCTTGTATCTTTGGTATTCATCACTTGATATTAAACCATGGAATTAATAAACAATCGTTATCTTATTGGCGGTGTCGATGCACTTAAACTTGTCGAAAAATACGGATCGCCACTTTATGTTTATGATACACAAAAAATGGCGAGCCAATATAAAAGGCTTTCCAGCGCCTTTGAAGGAATTGACCTGAGGCTTAATTATGCCTGTAAAGCACTAACTAATATTAATATACTTAAGTTCTTCCAAAGGCAAAACTCCGGGCTGGATGCCGTATCAATTCAGGAAGTTAACATGGGAATTAAAGCCGGTTTTAAACCTAAAGATATCATTTATACTCCCAATTGTGTTTCGCTCGATGAAATTGAAAAAGCGGTAAAGCTCGGTGTTCATGTCAACATCGATAATTTGTCAATGCTGGAACAATTTGGTCATAAATACGGAAATAAAATACCGATATGTATACGGATTAATCCCCATATTCTGGGCGGAGGCCATACCAAAATCTCCACAGGCCATATCGATTCCAAGTTTGGCATATCGATATACCAATTACCGCATCTTTTACGGGTTATCGAAACCAATAACATGAAAGTAGAAGGTGTTCATATGCATACCGGTTCCGATATTCTCGAGATTGAAGTTTTTCTTAAGGGTACTGAAATATTACTCGATGTGGCACGTAATTTCCCCGATTTGCATTATATCGATTTTGGCAGCGGTTTTAAAGTACCCTATAAAGAAGATGATATTTCGACCGATATTGCAGATTTAGGTAAACGACTTGGAAGCCGTTTTAAGGATTTTTGTATTGAATACGGCCGAAACGTTACCCTGATGTTCGAACCCGGAAAATTCCTGGTGAGTGAAGCCGGGTATTTTCTTGCAAGAGTGAATGTTGTTAAACAGACTACTGCTACGGTATTTGCCGGGATTGATACCGGATTGAATCATCTTATACGTCCGATGTTTTACGATGCCTATCACCATATAATTAATATCTCGAAGCCAAAGGAGAAAACACGCATTTATACCGTTGTAGGATATATCTGCGAGACCGATACGTTCGGATGGAACCGGAAAATAAACGAGATCAGTGAAGGCGATATCCTGGCTTTTTATAATGCCGGAGCTTACTGCTTTACAATGGCTTCGAATTACAATTCCCGTTTCCGGCCTGCCGAAGTGCTAATTTATAATGGGAAAGATTTCCTTATTCGCAAGCGTGAAACCCTGGATGATCTGCTAAGGAACCAGGTGGAGATTAAATTCGATTAGCCTCATGTATACAAAGCTGAATATTGTCTTTCTCGATGCAGCTACGGTAGGTGAGGTTGAAAATATATCATTATTAAGAGAGTTTGGACAATATATCCAATATGATTATACAAGACCATCTGAACGTATAGAAAGGATTGGCGATAGTGATGTGATTATTACGAATAAAGTAGTTATCGATCGTGAGGTAATCGATGCCTGTCCATCGATCAAACTTATTTGCATAGCAGCCACAGGGATGAATAATGTCGACCTGGATTATGCAAAAAAGAAAGGGATCCAGGTTAAAAATGTAACGGGCTATTCAACCGAATCGGTGGCGCAAGCTACCTTCGCCATGTTACTCTATTTGTTGAACAGCACTGCCTATTACGATGAGTACGTCAAGTCAGGAGAATATGTACGTAGTCCTATTTTTACACATCATGGCAGGGAGTTTTGGGAGTTGAACAGAAAAATATTCGGCATTATTGGTTTGGGAGCTATTGGAAAACGTGTTGCTCAAATAGCGACTGCCTTTGGATCACATGTAGTTTATTATTCAACATCAGGCAAAAATTTAAAGGCTAATTACGAACATAGAGCATTAACCGATCTACTTAGGATTTCCGATATCGTGTCAATTCATTGCCCGTTGAACAATTCAACCAAAAATCTGATTGATGCTGGTCAGTTTAAAATAATGAAGCCGAATGCCATCCTACTAAATCTTGGACGAGGAGGCATTGTAAATGAGTTGGCACTGGCAAGTGCGCTTGATCGAAATAGGATTGCCGGAGCAGCGCTTGATGTATTATTTTATGAGCCGATTGGTAAGAATAATCCTTTACTAAAAATAAAGAATAAACATAAGCTTCTCATAGCTCCACATATAGCATGGGCCAGTATAGAGGCCCGAAGGCTACTTATCGAGAGGATTGCAGAGAATATACGATCGTATCAGGAAGAAAAATAAACAAACAGTACTACATTTCTTTATAATACAATGTTCCTATCGGCACTATTAATTACATTAAATAGATGCTTGATATATGTTATGTCCTAATAGAGATTTATTCTAAAATAGAATCTATTTTAAAAAACCGCCCTGCATGTCAGCAGGACGGTTTATTATATACAAAAAACCAAACTTTATTCAACAAGTACTTTAAGAATAAATGTGGTTTTATCCGATTGAAAATGCAATATATATAATCCCTCACCATAGGGGCTCAAATCTAATGATTTCGTATCGGTACGAACTTCAATCTCATCGATCACGATTCCGTTAACATTCATAACTGAAATATGATAAGCTCTGTCGGTATCGATATGGAATACGCCTCCTTGTGAAGGATTCGGATAAAGCATGATAGAAGGAACAGGCATAGGTGGATCGATTGTACTTGGTTTCACTTCAACAACCACTTCATTCGATGGTAATGATGTACCAACGGGATCGATATAGTTGGCAACGACATAATAGGTGTAAGTGCCTAATGCCAAACCTTCGTCGAGGTAATTATTTTCCGCTGTCTGAGCAATTTCAGAATCATCTCTGAAAACTCCAAAAGTTGATAATGTGGCTTTGTTTATTGGTGCAGAAACTCTTGAAATGGGATTAGTACTGATTGATTTAGCCAACGGATCGGTGGAAATACTCCTACTTAATACTTGTGTATTTGTATTTATTTTAGCAGTTGTATTATCAACCAGAACGTTATCAACAACTACATCGGCATTATCATTGGCAACCAGGTTAAAAGCAATATTTATTATTGATCCGGCATACTCTGATAATTCAATGGTCGTTTCATACCATGTCCAATTTTCCCATACACCTATATTGCCAAATGTCCATAATGTTTCCCAGGTCTCGCCATTATCCGATGATATATTCACAAATAAATCGCCATTATCATTAGGATCGACATGCCAATAATAGCTGGAATTCCAGAAAAAGCTTACGAAGGTATTTTCAGTTACAATTATTTTTGGTGTTATCATCCATGTATCTAAGTTATAACCCCAGTTTACAAATGCAGAATGAATTCCTTCATAAGCATTATCTTCGCCTTCAAGGACATACCAATATGGATATCCTCCTTCTCCCGCTGTACCAGAACCCTCAATTACTTCATCCCATAGCAAAAGATCGCCTGATTCAAAACCATCCTCAAAAGTTACCTGGCCTTCGTTCCAGTTGAGTTGAACATTGTAATTCGAAACACTTGCATTTAATCCTATTGGTGCAGGGAAAGGATCAATTATTTCAATCTCGACTTCATTCGATGGTTCAGAGGAACCATCAGGACTGGTATAATTTGCCACAACATAATAAGTGTATGTGCCTATATCAAGGTCAAGGTCGGTATAAGTACTGTCAGTAGTTTGCCCTATTTCTTCGCCATCGCGGAAAATAGAATAGTTCACCAAAGTTGCCTTGTTTTTTCTAGGGTGTAAAGTATTGTTTTTCTTTAGAAGGTTTTTAACTGATCTCGCGTTGTTATTGGTTGTAATTGGATCGCTAATACGAGTTGTACCAAAATGCGATTTTTTAACTGCATCGCCTATATACACGATATCCAAATTAATATCAGCGTTATCATTGGCCACTACATTAAATACAACCTGGATATTTTGTCCGGCATAGGAAGAGAGATCTAACGAAGTTTCATACCAGATCCAGTTTTCCCAAACGCCGATATCACCAAAAGTCCATATCGTATCCCAGGTGGAGCCTTCATCGTCCGTAACAAGTACAAATAGATCGATGTATCTATATCATAACCCCAGTCTACCATAGCTGAATAGGATCCTTCATAGGCTATTACATCCTGAACATACCAGTGAGCACTTGTTCCATCTCCTGGTATTCCGTCCCCATCAATAACCTCATCCCATAATGATAAATCACCGGTTTCAAAATCATCGCTAAACGATTCACCGGATTTCGGATTCCATCTGAGAACAACATCATTATCATCTACAACTTCGGCAGTGAGTCCGTAAGGTATTTTAAATGTATCGATACGATAAGAAATCTCAAGAGTATCGTTATCGACATTTTCATCATCGGTAACATCGATAAATGATTTAAATATATGAATACCGTATTCAAGTTGAATTTCCGGAAAGTCGATAGTATCTGTTTCATCCGTTACAAGCGTACCTGTCCATGCGTATGTTACGGGTAAATCGCTATCGATCTGATAGCTGACATCAGCAGCAGTCAGGTCATCTGACCCATTATTTAGAATAACTACCTTAGGAGCAACCGTAAGGGTATCGTCGTAAGTAGTTTCAGGTACTAATATTTCATCCAGTGCACCATCGATAGCATACTGAGGGGCATTAGGATCGTACCCATCAACTGTCATTGCTCCTGTACTTCCAGGATCGAGCCAGGTGCTTAGCCGGGAAGCATCCGTTCCACCTCCTGTCCACGATGTACCCAGTTTTCCAAACCAGTCGGGATCGGTATTTCCACATGCAGCGTCACCACCATGCAACTGACCAATAATTCTGTATTGCGGATCGAGTAAAGGAGAACCAGACGAACCAGGTTCGGT
>CAYMQP010000263.1:0-5821 GCA_964392505.1 uncultured Bacteroidales bacterium | reverse complement strand
CATTACCACTGATAAAACGTATATTGCCTTTTTTGATATTATCGTTCGTAAGTGACCAGATACAGGAACCCGCCATTGTTTTATAATACCGAGGGTGTAAAATTTCGGAGCCTGTAAGTGCAATTGTTCTCGAAGCATCGTAGTGACCATTTATGAATAAACGGCCGATTGTTACGACATCCTGGGGTGCAATCGACCAGATAATATCACCTTTATTAATAGGATCGATAAAATGTATTTGTGTACCCACATTGCCTGCCGGGTGAGGACCTTTGAATTTATTGATTTGTACGTCTTTCGCATTGGAAAAAACAGTTGATGGTGGATATGTACCTTCAACATTCAAATGTACTTTGCCTCCACTTAATTTTAGCAAGGCATTTATCCCTGTCTGAAATTCATTGTCAAGATCTTTTAACAAGAAATCATAATCGGGTGCCAACGGAGCCGTATCAAATGCCGAAATAAATATGGCTTTTGGTGTATCGATAGGATTTGCAATAAGATTATAAGGACGCTGACGAATAGTCGGCCAGAGCCCGCTGTTTAATAAGTTTTGAATAATTTCTTCACGACTCAATGTGGAAGGATCGGCCTGTATAAAATGTTCATATTCAATTTCAGGATCGGGTAATATAACAACTTCGAGAATACGACGCCTTTCACCTCGATGAATAGCCTGAATGGTACCACTAACCGGAGATGTGAATTTTATATCGGGATTATATTTATCGAAAAAAAGTGTTGAACCTGCTTTTACTTTGTCGTTAACCTGAATAGTTAATTTTGGAAAGAGTCCCTGAAAATCGGTAGGCTTTACAGCAAACAATTCTGCTTTTTTGGCTTTAATGAATATTTTTTCGGCTTTCCCCTGCAGGTTAATATTGAGTCCCTTTCTGATTTTAATTATTTCAGGCATATTGTAAGAGGCACTTAATATAATGTGGCACAAAAATAGCTATTTTTAACTCTTGGGCAAGGTAGGCCGGAAAATTCAGTTTGGGATGGTTTTATATTAACTGTAAACCATAAGAATTGTTTATTAAATAACAAATAAAATAATTTATGCCAAGTATATGAAACCGGATAAAAGAATAAAAACAAATACCTTAAAACACAACTTATTAATTTCTTTGATTTTCGTTTCCTGTTTTTTATTAAAAGGTCAACAGGATTTGATTTTAAAGGAAGCTTCCAACTATCCTGAAATCAGAACTATTCTCTTATACCGCTCGGGCTGGGAATTATCGATGCCGGTTATTTTTAGGAATGAAGAAGAGAAACTGGAGCTTCGATTTGATTACCTTGGAGAACCGGTGAATAATTTCAGCTATTCGGTTCAGAATTGTACTTACGACTGGAAAATTAATGACGAACCCGAACACTATTATCTGGAAGGATTCAACGATGTCTCAATCTATGAATATCACCCTTCGCGCAATACCACACATGACTATATACATTATGTATCGCAGATACCTTCTGATAATCTGGAAATAACTCAAAGCGGTAACTACCTGCTATGTATTTATGATAGTTCTGATCCTGAAAAAGTATTTTTTACCCGGAAATTTTGTATAGCTGAAAAAACAGTTTCTATAAATGCCAGGTTTATCTACCCCGATAACCAAAGCCAGGAAATAATGCTATCAATCGATTTGGGTGAACTTGCACTGGATAATCCCACAGATGAAATTAAAGTGATGATATTAAAGAATTACGATTGGAACAACAGAATCACTATCAACTCCCCTCCCATGCTACGAGATAATAAATTGTACTTCGACTTAGCAGGGCAAATTAAAGCAAACGGAACAAATGAATTTCGGTATTTCGATACAAAAAGTACGAAATACATATCGGAGCGAGTTGATTTTATCGAATACCTTGCTCCGGAATTTCATTTTATTTTAAAACCCGATATGCTGAAACAATACGTGCCTTATTTTTCATCAACCGATCTGAATGGTCGATTTTTTATTGAAATTCCCGATGCCTATTATCGTCATACCGAATCGGATTATGTTCAGGTACATTTTACTTTAGAATCTCAGCAAGCTTTAGGAACCGATGTTTATATTTATGGTGCACTTACCAATTGGCAGACTAATGAAAAAAATTACATGGTATATAATCCTGACAGACAAGTCTATGAAAAAATCCTATTATTAAAGCAAGGTTATTATAACTATGCTTACGTTACGCGCGAGTACAACTCAAATAAATTATCATTCGATATAACGGAAGGCAACCACTATGAAACCGAAAACGATTATCTGATTTTTGTATATCTCCGTAAAACCACAAGTAATTTTGATCGTTTAGTAGGATTTTCTATTGTGAACAGTGCTGGTATGATCAAGTAAATTTCCACTAGCTTATTATTAATCGTAAAAACTTAGATTCAGATTGTTTTACGGTTTAAAAGATAATCCCAATGTAAGTGTTACAGCAATCGGTATAGCATCGCCAAATATTATATCGCCACGAATTCCGATGGGAATACTAAAATTTTTGGTAATGTTTATTTTATAGCCTCCTGCAGCCATAATTCCCGGTACTGCACCATTGTGAAATACATGCAGGTGAACTCCTCCCTGACCATAAAAATTAAAAGCCTGCAGTTGTAAGGTCGGACCAACATGTAGTGTACCGATGTTTCCCCAATACCAGTATCCGTAATAATCTCTGTAATCGTAGTAATATAATACCTGGTAACCTAAATCAAGGCCAAAAGAGAGATATGGTATGGGAGCATAAAGTCCTTGAATATATCCTCCATAGCACCAGGTACTCCAGTCTTCCTGGGCATACCCCATGGCTTCGGCTACATCAACAATAGTACCTCCGCCACGTGCATTAAAGCTTACTTCAACTTTCTGAGCATTGGAATCCATAACCGATAATAAGAAGAATGATACAAGAAGTATTTTTTTCATCATGGTTTGATATTATATTTTCAAGGTACAAGTTAAACAGAATTAATGAAGAAATAATAATTGTTGGTATCTTTCGGCTATAATGCATGGTAAATAATAGACACTATTTAATTCATAAAACTATTTCAATGAAAATAATTCAAAAGGTTAACCTAACATTCGTGCATACACTATTATATTTTATAATACTGATAATCTGGAATAAATCAATTGTATACGGAGCCGCTAATACCAGCGGTTATGATTCTACCCGGATATTTCATGCTATGGACCGTGCCAGACAAGGCGAAGACATTGTGATCGCGGTTATAGGCGGTTCAATTACTGCCGGTTATGCAGCATCCACTGAAGAACATCGATGGGCTAATATTATGACTGAATGGTGGGAAAGTACTTTCCCTGCGAGTACCATTACTTTAGTAAATGCAGGAATCGGGGGAACCGGATCTGATATCGGTACGCACAGGCTCCAGCGTGATGTTATGGTACACGATCCTGATTTTATTGTCGTGGAATTCTCTGTAAATGATTCGCCTGGTGAATATGCCACCAAAATGATGGAAGGGTTGATAAGACAAATACTCGAAAACGATAGTCTACCGGGTGCTATGATGTTACTGCTGAAACAGGAATCGGGGGAAACAGCGCAAGCAAGCCATAAACTGGTTGGAAATCATTATGATGTTCCCATGGTGAGTTTTGCCGATCTGATTGACGACCGTGTAGCAGGAGACGGACTAAACTTGCACGATATCTATGTCGATGGAATTCACCCTAATGATTTGGGTATGCAATATATAGCTGATTTTCTGATCGAAGAACTTGAAGTGATATATAACGATTTGCCTGCTCAAGGCGATCTACCTGTAATTCCAACAACCTTGCCTAATCCTTTGATTACAGACATCTATGCACATACCTATATGTATTCACCTGCAACTCTGATACCACTAAGCAATACAGGATGGAATGCCACAGGATCTAAATGGACTGCTGATACGGAAGGCAGTGAAATCAGCTTTTCTATTGATGGTAATGCCATATCCTTCATCTATACACGGCACGATATTGGACCAAGAGGGCAGGTTGAAGCATGGATTGATGACTTCCCTTCATCGACATATGATGCATACTGGACAGAGACTTGGGGACCTGGTGATGTTTTTGCGCTAGTCAGAGAAAACCTGTCCGATGGCAATCATGTCCTGCATGTACGCGTAAGTTCAAATTCCTCAACTGGTGGACATTATTTCGAAATTCTCAATATATGCAAAGCAGGAAATTTTGAAGGCACAGCCCCCATTGCCATTGCAGGTGAAGATTGTAAGATTCTTATCGGTACTGAAGTTACTCTTGATGGTACAGAAAGTTATGACCCTGATGAAGATAGTATTGCATCCTACACCTGGTCTATTATTTCCTCCCCGGAAGAAAGTCTGGCAGAAATAATGAGCCCTTCCGATTCCATTACTCAATTCACTCCTGATCAGGAAGGTCAATATAAAATTGGCCTGGTTGTTTATGATGGTTTTTATTATAGTGTTACAAGCATAAAAAAAATAACCGTTAAGCTCACAAATGATGCCCCTGTTGCAAATGCTGGCAATGATACTCTTGTAACCCTTCGAAAATACTTTAACCTGAATGGATCCTCCAGCTACGATCCTGACGGTGATCTGCTCATGTACTCCTGGGAACTGATTTCAAAACCTGAGGGCCAGACACCCAAACTCAATCATTCTGATACTGAACATCCTCAAGTCTATCTTTATGCCGAAGGAGATTATGTTTTCGGTCTTACTGTGAGCGACAGCCTGGTAGACAGCGAAGAAGACCTTGTGACTGTTACTGGTATTGAAGGTTATCTTGAGGTAGAAAATATACAGCAAAACGACTACTTACTTTTTACCTATCCCAGTCCTACACAAGGATTATTATCTGTTGTATATGAGGTCGCTTCCCCCCAGTTGGTTAGCATATCCCTCTATACCCTTTCTGGTATTAAAAGTGCTGATCTTATTCAAACGTGGAAAGAATCGGGTACCTATAGTATTGTAGTCGATCTTGATGAATTTTCCTGTTCAGAAGGTGTATACTTTATAATGATGTCGTGTGATAATAAAGTGCTTATTAATAAAGTATTGAGAACCTCGTATTGAGAAATTGCTGATCGTGGTAGAAGAAAAATAAATACTTTTTGAACAATTATAGTTTATTCAGGTAGTAAGAACGGATACCGATAATCTGTCGGAGGAGCAAAATTTTCTTTTATTGTTCGCGGACTTACCCAACGCATCAGGTTAATTATAGATCCTGCTTTATCATTTGTACCTGAACTTCTGGCTCCCCCAAAGGGCTGTTGTCCGACAACTGCACCTGTTGGTTTATCATTTATATAGAAATTACCCGTGGCAAACCGAAGTATCTTATCGGCAAGTACAACAGCCACCCTGTCTTTAGCAAAGATCGACCCGGTTAATGCATATTCCGAAGTTTGATCACACAACCGTAATGTCTCTTCATATTTATCATCATCGTATACATAAACGGTTAAAATGGGGCCAAATAACTCTTCCTCCATGCTGAAAAACTTTGGGTTTGTTGTTAGAGCCACTGTAGGTTCTATGAAATAGCCAATAGAATTATCATAATTCCCTCCTATAACAATCTCAGCATCGGGAGCAGCATTAATTTTTTCGATGGCACCCGACAGTGTTTTAAACGCCCTTTCATCGATTACAGCATTAATAAAATTATCAAAGTCTTCCGGTGTACCCATTTTCATGGATTTTAAATCACGCTCCAGTCCTTCTTTTATTTCATCCCATTTCGATTTCGGGATATAGGCTCTGCTGGCTGCAGAACATTTCTGACCTTGGTAT
>CAYMQP010000262.1:0-5836 GCA_964392505.1 uncultured Bacteroidales bacterium | reverse complement strand
CATGTACACTGCTATCTTTACCCTGACCAAACTCATCGACAGTCTTCTGACGTTCTTCTTCGGTCCAGCAGTAACGCTCTTGTTTTCCTTTTTTTACTAAATATAACGGAGGAGTTGCTATATATAAATGACCACGGTTTATTAATTCCTCCATATGCCGGAAGAAAAAGGTCATAATAAGTGTGGCAATATGACTGCCATCAACATCGGCATCAGTCATGATAATTACTTTATGATAACGCAATTTCTCAAGATTGAGCTCTTTTGAATCTTCCTCGGTACCCACCGTTACACCCAACGCTGTAAAAATATTTTTGATTTCTTCATTGTCAAATATTTTATGCGGCATGGCTTTTTCAACATTGAGTATTTTTCCACGCAATGGCAGAATAGCCTGAAAGTCACGGTCACGACCCTGTTTTGCCGTTCCACCTGCCGAATCGCCCTCAACAAGGAATATTTCGCTAACTACCGGATCGCGATTTGCACAATCGGCTAACTTACCAGGTAATCCCGATCCTGTAAGTATATTTTTCCGTTGTACCAACTCCCTTGCCTTTCGTGCTGCATGTCGGGCTTGAGCTGCCAGAATTACTTTTTGTACAATAGCTCGTGCGTCTTTTGGATTTTCTTCCAGGTAATTGCCCAACATAGTACTTACAGCCTGATCCACTGCGCCCATGACATCGGAATTTCCAAGCTTGGTTTTTGTTTGACCTTCAAACTGGGGCTCGGCCACCTTTACCGATACAACTGCTGTGAGGCCTTCCCTGAAATCATCGCCGCTGATATCGAATTTTAATTTAGCCAGCATACCTGATTTATCGGCATAGTTTTTCAACGTACGAGTAAGACCTCTACGAAAACCCGCCAAGTGAGTTCCTCCTTCGATTGTGTTAATATTATTAACATACGAGTGAATATTTTCTGCAAAAGATGAATTATAATGAAGGGCTATCTCTACAGGTATATCGTTCTTTTGCGTATCGATATAAATAGGAGCTTCTATTAGCTTGTCTCTAGTCTGGTCAAGTAATTCTACAAATTCAATAAGTCCTTTTTCGGAATAAAATGTCTCATGCGGATGTTCACCTCCATTTCCGTTCTCTTCAAGTTCGCGTAAATCGGTTATTTCCAATTTTATTCCCTTGTTTAAAAAAGATAACTCACGTAAACGGGAAGCCAGAATTTCAAAATTAAATTCAGTAAGTGAGAAAATCGTATCGTCGGGTTTAAACAAAATTTCCGTACCGGAAATATCGGTTTTGCCAATTACTTTAACTGTGTCGAGTGGTTTGCCTCTTTTGTATTCCTGAACAAATATTTTTCCCTGTCGGTAAACTGTAGCCTTAAGATGTGATGATAAAGCGTTCACACACGACACACCCACACCATGTAAGCCGCCCGATACTTTGTACGATTCTTTATCGAACTTACCTCCGGCGTGTAAAACAGTCATAACCACTTCGAGGGCCGATCTCTTTTCTTTCTCATGATAATCTGTGGGAATACCCCTGCCATTATCACGTACAAGTATTGAATTATCCTCTTTGATAATTACTTCAATATGATTGCAATACCCGGCTAATGATTCATCAATGGAGTTATCCACAACTTCATGAACCAAGTGATGTAACCCTTTGGCAGCAATATCGCCTATATACATAGCAGGTCGTTTTCGTACGGCCTCTAATCCTTCAAGAACCTGTATGTTTTCAGCGGAATAATCATTTTTTGAAACACGCTTATTTTTTTGCTTTTCCTGATCGCTCATATATTCTGATACTTAAATAATCATATAAATTTTACTGTTTCTGAAAAATTCAGATCTACTTATCTCAATCAAGTAAAATTATTTATTTAAAAGTTTGATAATCAGTCTTTTTCACGTCTATTTCGGATAGGTTGAAAAAGTTATACAAATATACTAAAAATAGCCGGGTAAAACTTGGGGAAATACGCTAAAAATCAGAATGTTATCAACAATTCACCAACATTATAACATCCTAATATCAAAGTAATTATAAGCGTTGGATTTTAGAACTTGTAACTGATACCTCCCAAAACGTTCAAACGCTGCACGGGATACTGGTTCCAGAGATAATATTCCTTTGTTGTAAGGTTGTAAAAATGCAGAAAAATACTGAGTACATTTGAGTATTTGTATTCCAATTTCAGATTTATATCATATATCGGATCAAGAGTTATTGTGCGGCCACTATTCAGGTCAGATGCATAACGTTTGCCAAAACTGATGAAATCAAGATCGACATAGACTTTTTCCTTAAAATTAAATCGCGTGGTTAATAAAAATTCAATAGCAGGCCTGTGCCAGGGCTTGTCAAGCGCGTATACTTTATATTTATAATAATTGCTCCTCAGATAAAACGACAGGTACGATAAGGGCTCCCAGTTGATTTCACCGTGTAGTTTAATAAAATCGGCATCGTCGGTTACTATTTCAAACTGGTTTTGAAGAGCTGTACTGTCAGAATTTATAAAGAAAATCATATCCTGGGTGGCATGTGTTGAAATGTCAACTTTATAAGAGGCTTTACTGCTTAAATATCCTTCAAGACCTCCATATACAATAAATGGGTGATTCGTATTTTTTGTATTGATTCCTGGTATTAGATAGGGATTTTCACTGGTAAGCTTTTGATATGAATTCTGCTCCAGATAGCCTGTAATGCCAACAAATCCGAACATGGCATTTTCTATAACCCGAATTCTTATACTCGCTTCAGGATAAAAATAAACCGAATCAAAAGCAGTTGAATTTAATACATCAACGCGTATTCCAAGGTTTACCTGCCATTCATCTTTGCTCTTCCTAAGAAATGGATAAAACGATAACACAGACTGTTTTGCAGTATCGACTGAGTTTTTTAAGCTAAAATTGTTGTATGCAATCTCTACTCCGATTTGAAAAGTATTAATCCGATGACTCAGCGAGCCTGAAATATCAAAATGAGGCTCTTTATTCTTAAAATGATCCCAGAAATAATTACCTGCTAAAGCCAACGAATATTGAAGTTTATTTGAGTCGGGTTGGGTGGAGTATAACCCAGCTTTTCCGTGAATATTATAAAACGATTGCCGGATATCGCGTCGTTCCACATCAAATGTATCGGCAAGAATTCCAGTATTCAACCCATAAAATCTTAATTTACGCGAAGTTGCACCTGCTTCGGCGAACAAGTTGATATCCTTATAAAATCGTTTTCCATAACCAAATAATTCATTATGGCCATAGCCGGCAGGTATATTTGTAATATGATCGATGTCGATCGTTGTGTGCGACGATTTATGATAGGCATAGGCCCCAATAGTGTATTCTTTCGAACGCAGATTTTGAATATTGTATTCAATGAGTGGTGTTAAATAATTCCCAATACCCAGACGTAATTGGCTGTTATAAAGTCTGTCGAGCGGTGTGCCCACCATTTTGGCAGGTTTAATGGGCCGCAGCGAAAAATCGGATTTTAATTTTGAAGGCAACAAGGTATAATCGATAGTCGTACCCATTGAAAAAGTATCAGGGATGAGAGGCATAAAACCCAGCTTATCGGCGTCGGCTATCTCAGGCTGGAATGATGAAACTACATACACTTCCTTATTCAGATCCTGTGCATTGACAAAAGGACTAATAGCGATCAGACTGATGATACTGATTAAAGTCCGTATTGACAGAATAAGTTGAATATGATCAGATTTCATGTTACTCAATATTTATTTCAACATCTTCCCGCACTGCTGGCTTTTCATCGGCCTCCTGAAGCCTAACCAGCTCTGCTTTTTTATTTCGGGCCATTTCAAGTATGCCATCGTCCATAACCTCATAATAATCGATGATACTCTGTAGTGTTTGAATGGCTTGAAAATATTCTTTTTGCCGGGCAAAAATGTCGGCCCAAAGAATAAAACTTCGTGCAATCCAGTATTCGTGAGGTGTAGTTTTTTCGATGAATTCAAGTATCTGTTTTTCAGCAGTGTTTATATCGCCTCGTTTAAAACTCAATTCGGCTACTCTGAATTTGGCCTCAGCTCCCTGACTGCTCATTACTTCAACCGCAATCTTTTTATATTCATCCAGAGCAAGTACATCACGACCCAGCTCCTGCAACGATCGGGCCTTAATATAAATAGCTTCTCTAGTATTTTCGGGTGACAGCTTATCGAGACTTAATACTTTCCGACTTGCTTCCAGTGCATTTTCATATTCTGAAAGAACATAATATCCTCGCATAATTCCTAAAAGCGCTTCTTTCATAATCCCCGGCGATGCATTGCGTTCCGATAATCGGCTATAAAATTTCACGGCCTGCCGGTAATTCTTCTGATACATTTCAATTCGGGCTGCTCCTAAAAGCGCTTGTTCAGTAAATATATTATTTGGTCGGTCAATTATAAATATGAACGAAGCAAGTGCTTTTTTATATTCTTTCTGCTGATAATTACAATCGCCTTTATAAAAATGTGCGTTTATAATGAAACTTCCCTTCGGGAAATTTTCAATATAACGTTCCAATGCTTTCGATGCCTCCTGACAGTTGCCTGCCATATATAATTTCTCAGCCGATATATAACTCAAGGAATCCTGCTCGCTTGCCGAAATTTCGGTGGCTGGTTGTCCCAGGCTGTTTACATAAGCAAAATACTCATCGACCCTGTTCATATCGACATAGATATTTTTTAGCCCGAACAGAGCATCTTTTGCTGCTTCCGTTCCCGGGTATAATTTAACAGCATCCTTATAGTATTTTATTGCCTGATCGTTATTATCGCGGTTGTAATAAAGCAAACCAAGCTGAACGTATGAAAGTGGTGTAAAAATGCTTTGCGTATAACTGTTAATTATTTGCTGTAATTTCTCAATAGCCCTGTCGGTATTTTGTATTTTAAGGTAACTCTGAGCCATTTCATAAAGCGCATCGTCAGCATAATTCGATGAAGGATACGAAGTAACCAGTTTCAGGAGTGTTTGTATCTTTTGTATGTCTTTACCTATCAGGCCCTCTCCTATTCCTTTCTGAAGCAAGGCATAATCATTCCCGGTCCCGGAGCTTCCCGAAGCCCTTCCATAAAAATCGATGGCCGAATTATACTCCGATTGCGCATAGTAACAGTCGCCAATACGGTTTAGCGCATCAGCCTTTTCCTTTTCCAGCCCTGGACTATCGTCGGAGATGAATTTACGGAACGATTCAATAGCTTTTGCATAATTTTTCTGATGAAACCAGGCATATCCTATGTTGTAGTCGATAAGATCATATTCATCGAGGGTGTATGCAATAGAAGCATTTCTAAATTGGGCGTATGCTGCAATGGCATTCTGATAATCTTTTAGCCGGTAATACGATTCACCTTTCCAGTAAAGCGCCCTGGTTTTTAACGCCTGATCGAAACTCCCGTACTGCAGCGATTTATCGAAATGCCTTATGGCATCGTTGAATTCAAGGTTGTTATAAAGTTCAACACCACGGTAAAAAGCGATCTTCTGGTAGGCTTGCTTCATTTCGTCGGTATTGATAGCCGATTTTTCGATCGATTCCATGGCCAAACGGTAATTACGAGCATTTAAATAGGCCTGAATCAGAAATCGATAAGCTTCTTCTATCCGCTTCGATTCAGGATACCGGTTGATGAAATCCTGAAAAGCCCTGATGGCTTCGTTGAAGGGGTCGTTACTAAGTTCGTACGTTATCAGCGCATAGTTAAACAGGGCATCCTGTTGTATTACCGGATCATAACTGCCCCTTGATGCCGATTGAAATGCTAGCCTGGCATTCTGCTTGTCGTTTTCTTTAAGGTAGCAATCAGCCAGATAGTATGC